>JAVEES010000107.1 GCA_030840285.1 Pseudonocardiales bacterium | reverse complement strand
GGGACAACGTGCGGACCGGCCGTGAACTTGGCGATAGCGACTGTAGGTGTCGCGACCTTGTCATTTCCGTTGTAAAGCACGCTGGTCAGCAGGTACTCGTTCCACACCGCGAGGAAGACCAGGATTGCGGTGGTAAAGAGTGCCGGTGCGGCCAACGGGAAGATGACGAGCCGGAATGCCTGCCCCGGCGTCGCCCCGTCAACCCGGGCCGCCTGTTCCAGCTCCCAGGGCATGTCCGCGAAGAAGCTGCTCAGCGTATAAACGGCCAGCGGCAACGACGCTGAAATCTGCGGGATGATCAGCGCTTGGTAGGTGCCGAGCCAGCCCAGATCGGTGAACAGCTTGAAGAGCGGGGTCAGCACCGCGACACCCGGGAACATCGAGGCGCCCAGGATCGCAGCCAGAACGAAGAACTTGCCACGGAACTGCAGGCGCGCCAACGCGTAACCGGCGAAGACACCGATCATCATGGCGAGCGCGGTCACCACGCCACCGATGATCAGGCCGTTGATCAATGACCTGCCGAAGTGGTTGTTCGTAGTGTTGAACGCGAAGCGGAAGTTGTCGAGCGTGATGTGGGTCGGCCACGGGGTGGTCGAGAAGGTGTAGTCCTTGTCGCGGAAGGCCATGACGACCATCCAGTAGAACGGCAACAGGCACCAGATGATGATCACCGCGATGGAGGCGATCCCCGCGATGTCGCCGCCGCTCAGCTTCTTCTTCGGGCCTGAGTTGGAGTCGACCACTACCGGCCGGCGGGCCGGACGCTCCACTGCCTGGGTCATTTCGTTCCCCCCTTTGATGCTCCCGTTACGTTCGCACCGAAGATGCGGACCATCAGGAAGGCAACACCGAAGATGAAGATGAAGGTGATCGTCGACAACGCGGCCGCCGAGTTCGGACCTTGCTGCAGTTGGTCGACCACCAGAATCGACAGGGTAGAAGTGCCGTTGGCGCCACCGGTGAGGATCTTGGGAAGGTCATACATCCGCAGCACGTCCAGGGTGCGGAAGATCAGCGCGACGGCGAGCGCCGGCTTTACCAGAGGCAGTGTGATCTTGGTGAACCGCTGCCACGCAGACGCACCGTCCACCTTCGCCGACTCGTAGAGCTCAGCACCGATCCCTTGCAAACCGGCGAGAATGAGCAGCGCGATAAACGGCGTCGTCTTCCAGACATCGGCGATGACGACAGCCGCACGAGCGGGCCACTTGTCCGACGTCCATTGGTAGTTAGTCCCGAGGACCTTGTTCAGGACGCCGTTGGGGTCAAAGACCACGGTCCAGAGCTTTGCGGTGACTGCGGTAGGGATTGCCCACGGAACCAGGATCGCGGCGCGCACCAAGCCGCGGCCCTTGAAGGCGCGATGCATCATCAGCGCCATGCCCATTCCGATGACGGCCTCGATGGCCACCGACACCACGGTGAATCCGACGGTGACCGAAAGGGAGGGCCAGAACTCATGTCCCAGGGTGCCGGGCGGACACTTTCCGACGCCGCCGCCCTGGACGGGGCACTGTTGCAGCAACCAGTGCTTGTAGTTGCTCACACCGGCTGAACCGCCGCCTTGATCGAAGAAACCGGTCGCTGCGTTCAGCCCGGAGTCCTTCTGAAAGGACGAATAAAGAGCCTTGACGATCGGGTAACCGGTGATAACTGCCAGGAGCAGGACGGTCGGCGCGATGAGCATCCACGCCAGGCGGCCCTCTCCAGTTTTGATCTTGTTCCGAGCGACCGCCTTCGGAGGCGAAGTCGGGGTGGTTTGCGCGCTTCCAGCGGCTGGTCCGGCGATTGTCATGGAGCCTCCTCGGGCTACCGACGTCTCACGACCTCGTTCGGAGTGTAGGACCGCAAACCGCGCGGCTCAACGGATCTGACCCATTGGGTCCACCGCTGAGCCGCACGGATTTGCTCAGCCGCTGGTCGCCGACTGGATTGCGGATTGCATGTCAGCCAATGCCTGCTGGGTCGACTTCTGACCCTGCAGCGCGGCGAACGTATTCACCTCGATGGCCTTGGTGACACCGGGGTAGAACGGCGTGACCGGACGCGGAACCGCGGTCTCGATGCTCTTCAACAGCACCGGCAGGTACGGGAACTTGCTCACCAGCGTCGGATCGCTGTACAGGCTTGTGACCACCGGAGCGAGCGAAGCCTTGTTGATCAGGAGCTTCTGGACCTCGTCGGACTCGGCGAACTTGAGGAAGTCCAGCGCGGTCGCCTTGTGCTTGGAGAAGGCACCGATAGCCCAGTTGTGGCCACCGAGACTCGAGGCGCCGTGACCGTTCGGGCCAGGCAGCGGGGCGATATCGAACTTACCCTTGACCTTGGAGGCGGCGTTGGTGTTCAGCAGGCTGTCCGCGTAGGGCCAGTTGCGCAGGAACAGCAAGTTGCCGTCCTGGAAGGCGTTCAGGCTGCCCTCTTCCTTGAAGCCGATGGCCTCCTTGGGGATGTAGCCCTGCTTGAACCCGTTCACCAGGAAGTCCAAGCCCTTGGCCGCTTCGGGCGTGTTGACGTTGGCCGTCTTGCCGTCTTCCTTGACGATCTGCCCGCCGGCGGCGTTGATCGCCTCGGCGGCGTTGACCGTCAGACCCTCATAGTTGGCGAACTGGCCGGCGTAGCAGCCCTTCACAGAGCCCTTCTTGGCGCAGTCCGCGATGAGCTCGTCCCACGTCTTCGGCGGGGTGGGGATGATGTCCTTGCGGTAATACAGCAAACCGCCGTCCGAGGATGCCGGCGCGGCGAACAGAGTGCCGTTGTACGTAGCCGACTTGACGGTCGCCGGCAGCAGCTTGCTGGTGTCGAGGTTGTACTGGTCCTTCAGCGGGACGATCCATCCCTTGGCCGCGAATTCCGCGGTCCACACCACGTCGACGGAGACGACGTCATAGCCAGAATCCTTGGACTGGAAGTGCTGTTCCAGGTCCTGAAGCTGGTCGTCGGCCGAGTCGGATTGCTGCCTGAAAGTCACCTTCTCGGTGGGGTGGTCCTTGTTCCACAATGCGGCAATGTCAGGAAGAACGTTGTTGTTGTCCTTACCCTGAACCACCGTGATCGGGCCGCGGTCGCTGCCGGATGAGCTGCCGCTCTTTTTCTTGCTCGAGCTACAGCCAGTAACGGATGCAGCAACCAGGCCGACCGCTAGAGCAGCCACTGCCACGCGGTTTGTTCGCATTCCCAGTCTCCCTCGGTGGACGCCTTTATTAGCGCGGTTGATACCGCTTACATCGACGCAACCATGACACTCGGCCGCACTACGCGCTACGCCCCCGAACCACCCGATACGCAACCGTTACTTGGTGGTCGACAGTGCGAAATCGGTGCGTGAGATGGGCGCTTAAATGCCGCGCAGAGTGAGCATGTAACGACCATCGGTGGGATTGAAAGTTGCACTCGTAGCGCGTAACGCGCGGTCACACCAATCGGGACCGGTCGCACGAGAAAGCAAAAGCCCCGCCCGGAAGGGAGCCGGACGGGGCTTTGCGAAACGAATCGGCGCTAACGGCTACCGATCGTCAGACCCGGGTGCGGTCTTGGCAATTTGCATCAGGAACTCGATGTTTGTCCGCGACTTCTTGAGCCGGTCGAGCAACAGGTCGATACCCTGCTGAGGATCCAGCGCATGCAGGACCCGGCGCAGCTTGAGCACGACGGCCAACTCGTCGGGCGACATCAGGATCTCTTCCTTGCGGGTACCGGACGTGTCGACGTTCACGGCGGGGAAAACCCGCTTGTCGGCGATCTTGCGATCAAGGATCAGCTCGGCGTTGCCGGTGCCCTTGAACTCCTCGAAGATGACCGTGTCCATCGTGGAGCCGGTCTCAACGAGCGCCGTCGCCAGGATGGTGAGCGAGCCACCGTCCTCGATGTTGCGAGCAGCGCCGAGGAATCGCTTCGGTGGGTAGAGCGCCGTCGAATCGACACCTCCGGACAGGATCCGGCCGGAAGCCGGTGCGGCAAGGTTGTATGCGCGGCCGAGCCGGGTGATGGAGTCCAGCAGCACGACCACGTCATGGCCCATCTCGACGAGGCGCTTGGCTCGCTCGATGGAGAGTTCGGCGATCATCGTGTGGTCCTGCGGGCGGCGGTCGAAGGTCGAGGCGATGACCTCGCCCTTGACCGAGCGCTGCATGTCCGTCACTTCCTCCGGACGCTCATCGACGAGCACCACCATGAGGTGACATTCCGGATTGTTGACCGCAATGGCATTCGCGATCGCCTGCAGCACAGAGGTCTTGCCCGCCTTGGGAGGCGAGACGATCAGCGCGCGCTGGCCTTTGCCGATCGGCATGACCAGGTCGATGACCCGCGTCGTCAGGATGTGCGGCTCGGTCTCCAGGCGCAACCGGTCCTGCGGGTAGAGCGGCGTCAGCTTCGTGAACTCGACGCGGTTCTTGGCCTGTTCAGGGTCGACCCCGTTGACCGTGTCCAGCCGCACCAGCGGATTGAACTTCTCCTTGCGCTCGCCGTCGCGCGGTTGCCGGACGACCCCGGTCACCGCATCGCCCCGGCGCAGGCCGAAACGGCGCACGTGCGAATTCGCGACATAGACGTCATCGGGGCTCGCGAAGTAACCAGCGGTCCGGATGAACCACGTGTTCTTGTCCTCGACCGCGTCCAGGATGCCGGCTACCGGAACAAGGACGTCGTCCTCGCTGATCGCCGGTTCGGCGTCGTTGCGACCGTTGCCGGCGGTGTTGCCGTCGAAACGGTCACGGTTGCGGCCTCGACGGTCGCGATAGCGCCGCCCACGACGGCCACCGCTGAAGTCGTCATCCTCGTCGGCGCGGTTGTTGTCACGGTTCTGGCTCTGGTTGCGGTTGTTGCCGCCGCCGTCACGGTTCTGGCCGCCGTCGCGCTGGCTGTCCCGCTGGGTCTCGCGCTGGTTGTCACGCTGGCTGTCGCGGTTCTGGCCGCCGTCGCGCTGGCTGTCCCGCTGGGTCTCGCGCTGGCTGTCACGCTGGCTGTCGCGGCTCTGGCCGCCGTCGCGCTGGCTGTCGCGGTTCTGGCCGCCGTCGCGCTGGCTGTCGCGGTTCTGGCCGCTGTCCCGCTGGCTGTCGCGGTTCTGGCCGCCGTCACGCTGGTTGTCCCGCTGGCTGTCCCGGTTACGGTTGCCGGGCTCGCGGTTGGCACGCCCCCCGGTGGACTCGCGAGGCTCACGCGCCCGCTCGGTCTGCTCCGTCGCGGCATCCGCCGTCTGGTTGTCCGCCTTCGGTGCAGCGCTCTCGACGGAAGTAGCCGCTTCGCCGTCGGTGAGGGTCGGTTGCGCCGGACCGGCCGGGCGGCTTGCTCCGCGCCGGGTGCGCGGCTTGGTCTCGCTGGCAGCGTCGCGGGCAGCTTCGGGGGCTGTCGCGGTGGGCGGCGTGCTGGGCGCGATGCTGTCGCCCGCCGACGGCGCTTGGGCAGCCGTCCGGGGCGTCTTCGCGGCGCTCGATCGCGTGGCGCTCCCTTCGCTGCTACCGAGGTTGACGCCTTCGATCGCCGCGATCAGGTCGCTCTTACGGAGCTTGCCGGTCGAGATGCCCATCGAGGTCGCCAGGGCCTGAAGCTCTGGCAGGAGCATGGCCGAAAGCGAGCCCGAGCGACGCTTCGCGCGGGCGACCGAGCCGGTGGGCTGGCTCATGGAGGCGCCGGTCGATGAGGCGTCGGCGCTGGACAGGACGTCGAGCTGGTCCTGGGTGTCTGTCACTGTGGTGTCGGATCCTTCCGAGGTGGCCGTATGCCGAGGTGTGATGGCATACGCCGGTGTGTAATTCGGCGGAGTTCTCGCCAGGAGTGATCGGCGAGCCGATCGAATGAACTACCCAGCCGATGCTGGTGCGGGCTTCGCCTGTGAGGCTAGAGGTCGTCGACTCAACGATTTCTTCGACTCAGGATCGCATCCGCAAAGTCATCGCGCTGCGTTCTTCGCGGTACGCCACGAATAGCAGCCCCGCGAGAATGTCAACAGCCTAGACGCTGTTCACACGCCTGCACAACATGGGTAGGGGCGTGTCTTATTCCGAGTACGGATCTGAGGACACCGGCGGACCGGCCGGCCCGACCCGTGCACCACCGGAAACGGTCAGCTCGACACATCGCCACCCGTCCGGGCTCAGGGCCGCCGCGGCGGCCACCTGATCGGCGGAGGCCGCCAATGCCAGCACGCTTGACCCGGCGCCCGAGATCACCGCTGCGATGCCGCTGGACCGCAGCCGATCCATCAGATCAGCGCTGGCCCGCATCCCGGGCGCCCGGTAGGCCTGGTGGAGGCGATCCTCGGTAGCAGCCAGCAGCACATCGGGCCGTCCGGTCAATGCGAGCACCAGCAGGGCCGACCGGGCGGCGTTGAAGGCGGCATCGGCATGCGGGACCTGCTGGGGCAACGCGGCACGCGCTGCTTCGGTGGCCGACAGTTCGGTCGGGATGAATACGACCGGAAGCACCGTCCGGGGCTCTACACGGACGGCCCGTCCGACTCCGTCGGCAGTCCACGCGACCGTCAGCCCGCCGTAGAGGCACGCGGCCACATTGTCCGGGTGCCCCTCGAGTTCGGTGGCAAGGGCCAGCGCGGCCGCGTCGTCCAGCCGGGTGCGGCCGTCGCGAACCAGCGACCTGGCCAATTCAACGCCAGCCACGATGGCAGCGGCCGACGAGCCGAGTCCCCGCCCGTGCGGGATCCGGTTGAGGCAGTCGAGCCGGATTCCGCCCGGTTGCCCGCCGAGCCGTTGGAAGGCCGCGCGCATCGAACGGATGATGAGGTGCGTCTCGTCGCGCGCGACGGCGTCGGTGCCCTCGCCGGTGACCGCTATCTCAAGACCGGATTCAATGAGCCGAGCGCTCACCTGGTCGCGGATGCTCAGCGCGAGACCGAAGCTGTCGTAACCCGGGCCGAGGTTGGCACTGGTAGCCGGCACCTCGGCCCGCACGGGCTCCTGGATGAAGTCCGGTGCCATCAAGCCAGGCCCAATTCAAGGGCAGCCGAGTGTGCGTCGACCGGGATCGTCACCGGCGCCGGGGCACCCGCGATCGCCCACTCGGGGTCCTTCAGCCCGTTACCGGTCACCGTGCAGACCACCGTTGAGCCGGCCGCCACCCGGCCTGCGCGGGCAGCCTTGAGCAGCCCGGCCACGCTCGCGGCGGATGCCGGTTCGACGAAGACCGCCTCGGTGCGGGCGAGCAGGCGATACGCCTCGAGAATCTCTTTGTCCGTCACCGAGTCGATCAAGCCACCCGATTGGTCGCGGGCCTGCTCTGCTTGGCTCCATGATGCTGGGTTTCCGATCCGGATGGCCGTCGCGATGGTCATCGGCTTCAACACCGGTGCGCCCAACACGATGGGGGCTGCCCCGGCCGCCTGGAAGCCGTACATCTTCGGGGTGCCCGACACGACCCCATCCCGCGCGTACTCGGAATACCCTTTCCAGTACGCGGTGATGTTGCCGGCATTGCCGACCGGTATGCAGTGAATGTCGGGTGCCCTGCCGAGAACGTCGCAGATCTCGAACGCTGCCGTCTTCTGGCCCTCGATCCGGTCGGGGTTGACGGAGTTCACCAGGGCAACGGGATAGTCGACCGCAAGTTTTCGTGCCAGTTCGAGGCAATCGTCGAAATTTCCGTCGACCTGGAGCAGTCGGGCGCCGTGCACGAGTGCCTGCGCCATCTTTCCCAGGGCGATCTTTCCCTGTGGCACCAGCACCGCACAGACCATTCCGGCCCGCACCGCGTAGGCAGCCGCCGACGCAGAGGTATTGCCGGTCGAGGCGCAGATGACCGCCTGCGCACCCGTCTCGGAAGCCTTGGAGATAGCCATCGTCATGCCGCGGTCCTTGAAGGATCCGGTCGGGTTGGCGCCCTCCACCTTCAGGTAGACCTCGGCGTCGACCCGTTCGGACAGCGCCCGGGTGGGCACCAGCGGAGTGCCGCCCTCGAACAGGGTGATCACGGGCGTGCCGGACGTGACCGGCAACCGCTCGCGATACGCCTCGATCAGACCAGGCCAAGCCTGGCCCTGGTACTTGCGTCCGGTCACGGGTGCTCACTCCGCGGCGCGTTCATTGGATTTCTCCTTTTTACCTATGGACAATCTCTGTTGAAGACGCGGCTGCGTCCGGCAAGCGGGACGGCTCAGTCCGAGGGCAAACCCTCGACCCGCATGACGCTGCCCGCTCGGCGGATGAAGTCGAACTGGGCAAGGCGTTCGACGGTCGAGGCCAGTGCGGCATCGGGCGCGGTGTGCGTCACCAACACCAGAGTCGCGGCATCTCCCCGCCCTTCCTGCCGGACGGTCTGGATGCTGACTCCGTTGTCGGCGAAGGCGCTCGCGACCGTGGCGAGCACGCCGGGACGGTCTGCAACATCCAGGGCGACGTGGTAGCGGGTCATCACGTCACCCATCGACTGCACGCCCAGATCGGCGTAGGCGCTTTCGCCCGCGCCTCGGCTCGCGCTGACCCGGTTACGCGCCACCGCGACAAGATCGCCCAGCACGGCGCTGGCGGTGGGAGCGCCGCCGGCTCCCCGTCCGTAGAACATCAGCGATCCGGCGGCCTCGGCCTCTACGAACACAGCATTGAAGGCATCTCCGACGCCCGCCAGCGGATGTGACAGCGGGATCATTGCCGGGTGCACCCGCACCGAAACAAGTTCCTCGCCGTCGGCCTCAGTGCGCTCGCAGATGGCGAGCAGTTTCACGGTGCAGCCCATCGCGGCGGCACTGGCAACGTCGGCCGCGGTGACCCCGCTGATCCCTTCGCGGTACACGTCGGCCGTTGTCACCCGGGTGTGAAAGGCCAGTCCCGCCAGTATCGCGGCCTTGGCGGCGGCATCGAACCCGTCCACGTCGGCGGTCGGGTCCGCTTCGGCATAGCCCAATTCGGTCGCCTCCGCCAGCGCCTCGGCGAACCCGGCGCCGGTCGACGCCATCCGGGAGAGGATGAAGTTGGTTGTTCCATTGACGATTCCGATGACCCGGGTGATGCGATCACCGGCCAGCGACTCCCGCAGCGGGCGCAGCAGCGGAATCGCGCCCGCGACCGCGGCCTCGTAGTACAGGTCGACACCATTGGCCGATGCGGCGGCGTGCAACGTCGCACCGTCCTCGGCCAGCAATGCCTTGTTCGCGCTGACCACGCTCTTGCCCGACTTCAGGGCGGTCAGCAGCAGACTTCGAACCGGCTCGATACCGCCGATGACCTCGACGACCAGGTCGATGTCCGGACGGCTGACCAGGGCTTCGGCGTCAGTGGTCAGCAATTCGGCCGGTACGTCGGTGTGCCGGTTAGGCCGGCGAACCGCGATCCCGGCCAGCTCCAGCGGAACGCCGACCCGAGCGGCCAGATCATCGGCCTGCTCGCTCAGCAACCGCGCCACCGCGGAGCCCACGACCCCGCAGCCCAGCAGCGCCACCTTCAGCGGAGCGCGCTTGTCCGCGCCTTCGGTGCTGCTGCTCATCATCCGAACACTCCTGCATTGATTGGGGAATCCTCGTGCGCCGGGTACCACCCGACGTCGGTTGCCATTACCTCGTCGAGGCGTTCGCGGCGGACGATCAGCCCTGCCGAGCCATCGGCGACCGCGACCACCGGTGGCCTGGGGACCCTGTTGTAGTTGCTGGCCATCGCGTAGCAGTAGGCGCCGGTCGCCGCGACCGCGAGCAGGTCGCCGGGCACCACGTCCGAGGGCAGCCAGCAGTCCCGGACCACGATGTCTCCACTCTCACAGTGCTTTCCGACGACGCGCGACAACTGCGCCGGCTCCTGGGAATCGCGGTTGGCGAGCACCACCGTGTACTCGGCGTCGTAGAGAGCGGTACGAATGTTGTCGCTCATCCCTCCGTCGACGGAGATGTAATGGCGGACCGTGTCCCCGTCCAGGGCAATCGGCTTCACGGTGCCGACCTCGTAGAGGGTGACCATCGCCGGGCCGATGATGGCGCGGCCGGGCTCCACCGCCAGCCGGGGCGCTGTCAGCTTCGCCAGCGCGCATTCGGAATCGATGATGGCGCGCAACCGCAAGGCAATCTCCTGCGGCGACTGCGGGGAATCCGCTTCGGTGTAAGCGATTCCGAGCCCGCCACCGAGATCTACCTCCGGCAGCTCGATGCCGAATTCGTCCCGGATGGTGGCGAGCAGTCCGATGACCCGATGCGCTGCCACCTCGAAGCCGGCGGTGTCGAAGATCTGCGAACCGATGTGGGAGTGCAGGCCGCGCAGCTCGAGTGACGGATGGGT
Source organism: Pseudonocardiales bacterium (assembly GCA_030840285.1). Classification (GTDB taxonomy): domain Bacteria; phylum Actinomycetota; class Actinomycetes; order Mycobacteriales; family Jatrophihabitantaceae; genus Jatrophihabitans_A. The sequence goes on along the minus strand of JAVEES010000107.1, from coordinate 24,187 downwards.
CAACACCGCCGCGACCGCTTCCAGCGCCTCACCGTTGGTGAGTGAGAATCCGAACTTCTGGTCCTCGTGCGCCGTGGCGATGAACTCGTGGGTGTGTGCCTCGACCCCGACAGTGATCCGGACCAGCACCGGCTGACGGACACCTGCCTCGCGCGCCAGTTCGGCCAGGCGTTCGATCTCGAGGTGGCTGTCCACAACGATCCGCCCGATGCCCGACTCGATGGCCGTGCTCAACTCCGCGACGCTCTTGTTGTTGCCGTGAAAGGCAAGCCGCTCGGGATCGACCCGGGCCCGTAGCGCGATCGCGAGCTCGCCCCCCGAACACACATCGATACCCAGGCCCTCTTCGGCGATCAGGCCCGCCACCGCGGTACACAGAAACGCCTTGCCGGCGTAGTACACGTCGGCACCCTCGAACGCTGCCGCATAGTCCCGGGCCCGGCCCCGCAGGTCCTCGGTATCCAGCAGGAACGCGGGTGTTCCGAACTCGCGTGCCAGCCGCGACACGGGCAGTCCACCGAGCACCAGCTCACCGTCGACCCGTCGGGCCGAGGACGGCCAGACCCGTGGATTGAGCACCCCGGTGTACTGGCTCGGGACAGCGTGGGACGCACTGGGGGCAAGCACGTCGGCATGGCGGGGGCCGGCCGGATGGGCGGAACGGCTCATCGAATTCGGTCCTGTCTGTCAGCTGCACTCAGCCGTGCGGCGTCACAACGGTAGCGGGAGCTACATCCGCTCCGGCGCCGAGACGCCGAGTAGGTGAAGGCCGTTGGAAAGGACGGTCCGAGTCGCGACGTTGAGCCAGAGCCTCGTCCGGTTCAGATCGGTAATCTCCTCATCGCCTCTGGGGATGATGCGGCACGCCTCGTACCAGCGATGCAGGGTGCCGGCCAGCTCTTCCAGGTAGCGCGCGACTCGGTGTGGCTCGCGCAGTTCGGCGGCCTGCGCGACGATCCGGGGAAAGTCTCCGAGCGCGGTCAGCAGTGCTGTTTCCGTCTCGTGCGTCAGCAATTCAGGCACGAACGTATCCAGCACGATGCCCACCTCGCCGGCGTTTCGGATAACGCTGCACGTGCGGGCGTGCGCATATTGGACGTAGAAGACCGGGTTGTCCGAGGACTGCCGGGTAATCAGGTCCAGATCCAGCGTGAGTGGCGAGTCGCTGGGGTAGCGCGAGAGTGAATAGCGCACCGCATCGACTCCGGCGGCCTCGACGAAGTCGGTCAGCGTGACGATCTCACCGGCGCGCTTGGACAGGCGGACCTCCTGGCCGGCCCGCAGGATCTTCACCAGCTGCCCGATCAGCACCTCGATGTTGGCCTCCGGATCGTCACCCGCGCAGGCCGCGATCGCCTTGAGGCGGTTCACGTAGCCGTGATGGTCGGCGCCCAGCAGGTAGACGCACAGGTCGAAACCACGGTTGCGCTTGTCGAGGTAGTACGCGGCATCAGAGGCGAAATAGGTGAGGTCGCCGTCGCTCTTGAGCAGCACCCGGTCCTTGTCATCACCGAAGTCCGTGGTGCGCAGCCAGAGCGCGTCTGCATCGGCGTAAAGGTGCCCCTGGGCCTTCAGCTGATCCAGAGCCCGCTCCACCGCGCCGGAGGTGTGCAGGTAGCGCTCGGAGTACCAGGTGTCGAACTCGGTGCCGAAATCCTCCAACGTCCGCCGCTGTTCGGCCAGCTGCAAGCGGTACCCCTCCTCGCGGAAGGCGTCGACCTGCTTTTCGGCATCGAGCTCGAGGATCTCGGGATGTTCGGCCACGATCTGCGCGGCGAGTGCGGGGATGTAGTCACCGTGGTAGCCGTTGTCGGGAATCGCTGCGCCGAGCGCGGCAGCGCGAAGAGATGCACCGAATGCGTCCATTTGTACGCCTCGGTCATTGATATAGAACTCGCGCGAGACGTCGGCGCCCGCGGCGCTGAGTACCCGGGCCAGCGCGTCGCCTACCGCCGCCCACCGAGTGTGGCCCAGATGTAGGGGCCCCGTCGGGTTGGCCGAGATGAACTCGACGTTGATCTTCGAGCCGGCCAGCGTATCCGTCCGGCCGTAGGAGCTGCCCTCCTGCACGACGGTGCGGGCAACGCCGCCCAGCGAACTGGCATCCACTCTGATGTTGAGAAAGCCCGGACCCGCGATGTCGACGGATGCGATTCCGGGGTCCTGCCGCAGCTCGGCAGCGATCGCCTCAGCGACGAGCCTCGGCGGTTTACCGGACGGCTTGGCCAACCGGAGCGCCACGTTGGTCGCGTAGTCACCGTGCTCGGGATTCTTGGGCCGGTCCAACACGATCTCGTCCGGCACCTCAGCGGTGAAGGCGCCCGCATCGATCGCCCGCGACACTGCGGCCCGGATGCTGGTTATGAGATCTGCTGGCGTCACTGGACCAATGTTAGTGGCGTCGCGCGCGGGATTTCCCCGGGCCAGCCGGTCTGGTCGGCACCTCTCAGCTTGCCGACCTAGACTCGGGGCAAGCCGTACCGCCCTCAAGTGTCCCGGACCACGAAAGCGACGAGATGACCAAGCCCCCCAGACCGTCAGTTCGCACATCGGACAAAGCCGCGACCGGCACGGGCTCGACCGCCTCCAAGGGCGCCAAGAAGGCTCCCGCGAACAAGGCGCCTGGTAGTCCTCAGGCCAGGAAGGTCCAGTCCCGCAAGATCGTGAATCGGCGTCAGACGCCGTGGGGCCTCATCGTGGTGACCGCTGTCGTCGCGCTGCTCGCGATCGGGGTGATCGGCTACGCGGTCAGCCAGAACTCGGGCAAGAAGTCGAACTCGGCCCAGGGCGGCACCTCGGCCGCGAGCGATATCAAGATCGCGGGGATTCAGCACTACGCGAATTTGAGCCGCACCCACCAGACGACGACGGTGACCTACCAGCAGTCGCCGCCGGTCGGTGGCAATCACTCCCCCGTCTGGGCAGACTGCACGGGCACCGTGTACCCCAATCAGATAGCGAACGAGAACGCGGTCCACACGCTGGAGCACGGCGCTGTCTGGATCACCTACAAGCCCGGCCTGGCCGCGAGCCAGGTGGACATCCTCTCCAAGCTGGTCGCCGGCCAGCAGTACATGCTGCTGACCCCGTACGCCGGCCTGAAGTCCAACGTCTCGCTGCAGGCCTGGGGATACCAGCTGTTCGTCGACTCGGCCAGCGATCCGAGGGTGAAGCAGTTCATCAGCGACCTCAAGCTCAACCAGTCCAACACCCCGGAACTCGGCGCCTCGTGCGACAACCCCTCGTTCAAATCCAACCCGAGCACGCCGGGTCATCCGACCGAGTCCTGATCGGTAGCGCCGAATGACCGCCGTTGTGAACGCATCCGAGGATCTGAGCCCCGCCGAGTACCAGCCGCGCCGGGCACCTACGGCACTGGCCGCGGTACTCGTGCTGGCGTTGCTGGTGCTGGCCGGTGCCGCCGGCTACCTGGTCGGCCACCGATCCTCGAAAGCCGCCACGCCCTCGGCGACCTCGATCGACGCCGGCTTCGCCTGGGACATGACCACGCATCACCGGCAGGCCGTCAGCATGGCCGGGTTCGTGCGCGACCACACGACGGACCCGGCGATCAAGATCCTTGCCTATGACATCGAGACGAGCCAGTTCAACCAGGTCGGGCAGATGCAGGGTTGGCTGGACGCGTGGGGGCTGCCCACGAACAACCCCAACCCGGTGATGTCCTGGATGGCGGGATCCGGACACGACCACACCCAATCCGACGGCCTGATGCCAGGAATGGCAACGCCGGCTGAGATGACCAAGCTGCAATCCCTGTCGGGCAAGGCACTGGATACCTATTTCTTGCAGTTGATGCTGCGGCATCACCAGGGTGGCCTGCCGATGGTGCAGTGGGGTGCCTCGCATGCCAGCGAGGCTTACGTCCGTAACTCGGCGCAGAAGATGGCCGACAGCCAGAGCGGTGAGGTCGTCTACATGGAACAACTGCTCCGCGAGCGCGGGGCTAGCCCGCTGCCCCCGCCGGCCTGACCGGTCGGCTGCGCTGCGGGCGGCTGCCCCGGCGGGTTGCGAGCGCGTGGCACGCGGTCAAGGCGAGCGATCGAGGCTGATAAGCTTCACCGCGGTTCCGAGCTAGCTATGCGGCGTAGCAATGTCGAGGCAACCGGGTCGATACGGCCCCCGTAGCTCAGGGGATAGAGCACCGCCCTCCGGAGGCGGGAGCGCAGGTTCGAATCCTGCCGGGGGCACACAACTGGGAGCGCCGAGATCCCTACCGGGCCGTGCCCCACTTGTTGATCAACTTACGTCTGACGTCGTTATGGCGACGCGAAACGCGAGTTGATCAACGAAATGGAGCCGAGGAGCCCGATCAGCGCCGGTCGGCGACCAGGGCGCGCGGCGCCGCGGCCCGAGACGAGCTGTGTCCGATGCTGAGTCGGGTCGACAGGACGACGGTTGACGGTGACCGGGTCGGATGAGCGATCCGCTGCATCAACAGATGCCCGGCGGTCTGCCCGACGTCATAGGTCGGCTGCCTGACCACCGACAGCGTCGGCCGGATCAGCTGCGCCCACGGAATGTCGTCGAAGCCGACGATGCCCATCTCATCCGGAATAGCGATTCCGTGGTCAGTCAGGCAGGCGAGCGCACCGACGGTCATCAAGTTGTTGGCAACGAAGACAGCGTCGGGTGGCTCAGGCAGCGCGAGCAGCGACTCCATCGCCTCATAGCCACCCTGCTGACGAAAGTTGGCGTGCCGGACCAGGTGGGGATCTAGGCCCACCCCGGCCGCGCGATGCGCTCGCTCGTAGCCCTTGAGCCGCTGACCGGCCGTGGTGGCCCGCTGCGGACCCGTTATGCAGGCGACCCGGCGGTAGCCGACCGCTAACAAATGTTTTGTCGCTTCTGCCGCACCCTGGGCGTTATCGACGCGCACACTGTCCATCTGCGCGCCGCGAATCGCGCGGTCGATCGCCACCACCGGCATCTTGGCTTCGAGCAACGCGCTGACATCACTGGATCGCTCGGACGCCGGCGAGATGATCACGCCTGCCATCCGTTCGGCCATCGCGGCAGAGGCGTAGTCGGCTTCCTTCTTCAAATTCTCGTCGCTGTTGCACAACACGACGGAATAACCAGCGGACTGCGCGACGTCCTCGACGCCTCGAACGAGCGAGGTGAAGAAAGGGTTTTCGATGTCGGAGATGATGACCGCCCACAACGAGGTGCGACTGCGCCTGAGGTTGCGAGCCACCGCATTGCGCTGGAATCCGAGTTCCGCGGTCGCCTGGTTCACCCGGCGGGCAAGGGTGGGATTCACCCGGGCATGACCGTTGAGCACGCGCGACACGGTGGCCGGTGACACCCCGGCGTGTTTTGCCACGTCATAGATCGTCGTCATTGCGTACTCCCACCAGCAACCGTCGGGGCTGTGCCACTCCAGCGGTACTGCACGGTCGATGCTGTTCGCGTCGGTCGCTGCCGTTGTAGCGCGCTGGGAAATATACCGCCTAGGAATCGATTTATCGCCGAAACGGCGAATCGGAGGTAACCGGTGGTCTAAACCATCTCAGGGTGAGAACTCATACCGGGCATCGGCCCACCCCGAAGGGCGCCCGATGAGGCGACCCGTGCCTTGCTGGGCTTCGGTGAAGATGCGAGGATCCATCGCATCAACTAGTGCCGCACGGACTGCCGGCGACGCCGCTGTTCGTGTAGATCTATGCGGTTAAGACTGCGATTGAGCTTATCCGTGACCGCAATTGCTCATCGCGCTCTGTGGCGCGCCTAGTCCGAGGTGAAACATGCAACCCATTCTGTTGGGACCCAACCAGCCCGAGACCTTCTATCGGGGGTCCGGTCGGCTGGCCGCATTTCGCGGTCTGGAACTCGCGCCTCGACCCGAGGATTGGGTCGCTTCGCTGACGACGCGGTTCGGCCAGGAATCGGCAGGACTGGCCACTCTCGACGACGGCACGCTGCTGTCTGACGTCATCGCCCAAGATCGCGCCTCATGGTTCGGTTCCGATGACGCCGACGCTGCCCTGCTGGTGAAACTGCTCGACGCGGGGCAGCGATTACCGGTTCACGTGCACCCGAACAGGCCATTTGCCCAGTCCCACCTGGCGAGTCCCTACGGTAAGACGGAGGCGTGGATCGTTCTCGACGCCGCCGAGGACGCCGGCGTCCATCTCGGCTTCGCTCGCGACATCGAGCCGGCAGAGCTTTCCCGGTGGGTCCATGAGCAGGACGTGGATTCGCTGCTCGGCGCGACCAACCGAATTCCGGTCGCCGCCGGCGATGCCATTCTCTGTCCGGCCGGCATGCCACATGCGATCGACAAGAACGTCCTGCTCATCGAACTGCAGGAACCGACAGATTTCTCAGTCCTGCTCGAGTGGAAGGGTTTCCCGCTCTCGCCCGACGAGGCGACGTTGGGCCTGCCCTTTGATGAGGCGCTGGCCTGCGTGGACCGGCGGGCCTGCACACCGGAGAGGATCGAATCGCTTCGAAGCGCGGCAGCCGGCTCCCTGCTGCCAGCCGAGGCCGCGGAGTTCTTTCGTGCTCAGCGTTTCAGCGCCGGGCCCCTGCCCGCGGGATTCTCGGTTCTGGTCATCACCGATGGCGCGGGCGAACTCACCGGCCCCTGGGGGGCGCTCGCGATCGCGCGCGGCGCAACGGTCGTCGTGCCGCACGCCGCACGCTGCCAGGTCGTGGGAGAGGTGGGCGGCGTCCAATGCCGACCGGCTGAATGACGCGGTGCGGGCGTCCTACCTTGTCGCCCGCACCGCCTTCACGCCTCGGAGTGCGCTGCCTAAACAGCTCGGGCGGATTCGATGAATCGCCTGGCGCGTTGCGGGTCCACCGGATTCCAGGTGTAGCCGTCCACCTTCAGGTCGCTGCCGACGATGCATCCGTCGGCATGCTGGAGATACTGGGCGATGGTTGCGGCCTTGGCTCCGGTATTGAGCAGGACCGGCACATCAACGGGGACTGCCTCCCGCACCTCTGCGACGGTCCGGACGTCCGGCTCCGCGCCGGCCATCGGTCCGGAGACCAGGATGCCGTCGGCCAGGCTGGACACCACCGCGGAACGCGCGCTCTGCGCCGCGCTGCGCTGCCCGATCGGCGAGGCGAATTCGGGCGTGATGTTCATGAAGATCGCAAGGTCGTCACGATCGAGCCGCCGGCGCTCCCGCAGGACAGTCGCGGCATCGGTCTGCCAGAGCCCCATGTCGGATTCCCATACGCCGGTTACGACTTCCCGCATGAAACTCGCGTCGGTCGCTACGGCGACCGCCAGCGCACACGAGGCGTCCCAAAGGAAGTCGACGCCATAGGGGCGATCGGTCGGATGGCATTCCGTCACCACGCGCGCCATCACCGCCGAGGACTCCAATCCGGCGCGCAGCTGGTAGGGACGGTCTCCCTCGTTGCAGAAGAGAATGGCATCGAAACCGGCTTCCAGCAGGATCTCGGTATCGCCCTTCACCTGATCCACCAGGCCCTGAACCCCGGCGGCGGAATCGTAGAGCGGGGTACCCGGCAGGGGCGGCACATGCGCCATCGCAATAAGCGGTTTACTGATGCCGGGAAATGTCTTGGCGAAACGTGATGTCACAGATCCTCCTGAATGGTTGCCGAACTTCTGCCGACGGTGCCAGCCCCTGGCTTGGGTCACCTCACGAGCGCCGGCGCCGGAAATCCAGCGCGCGGTTGGGTGAAAATGACGACGCGCTGCCGAAGGACCCGCGCTGTGCTGAAAGCACAGCGCGGCCTGCGCGGAGCTAAAACGTTACAGGCGCACAGCGCCGTTGTGAACCTGGCATGTAGGCCGATTCGTCGTAACGGCCACGGCAGCAAGCCGATGCAAGGCACCGCAAGAAGAACCGTTGACACTCCACAGCCAGGCTGGTAATTTTCCGAGAAATCGATTTCAGAAGCGCCCCGCATGAAGGGTTCAAAATGGACTTGCCAGCGCTGAGGAAGCCGCGCGTGATCCTTGCCGGCGAAAGTTGGGTCTCGGGTGGCACGCATATCAAGGGCAGCGATGTCTTTACACAACCGCGTTACGAGGAAGGCGGCATCGAGCTCGTCAATGGGCTCGAGGCGGCTGGCATCGAAGTGTCGCGCATTCCAGCCCACCTCGTCGCCCGGGACTTTCCCGCCTCGGTAGCAGCGCTGAACGAATTTGACGTCGTGGTGCTCAGCGATGTCGGTGCGGATTCTTTCGAATTGACCGACGACTGCCTCGCCGGCAGGCGCAGCGTCAGCCGGCTGAGAGTCCTCGCGGAATGGGTCTCGCAGGGCGGTGCGCTGCTGATGGTTGGCGGCTACATGTCCTTTGCTGGAATGCAGGGCAGGGCCAGATTCGGTAGCAGCCCGCTGGCCGAGGTGCTTCCGGTGATCATGAGCGATTACGACGATCGGGTGGAACGTCCGGATGGCGTAGAGCCCAAGGTCGTGCAGTCCACGCACCCAGCCGTGACCGATCTGCCCGCGGCCTGGCCGTATGTCCTTGGCTACAACAAGGTCCGGGCGAAGCCGGATGCCACCACGATCGTTGCGGTCGAAGACGACCCGCTGATCGTCGTCGGTAGCCATGGTTCCGGGCGCGTCGGGGCGTTCACCACCGACTGCGCGCCGCATTGGGCAAGCCTCGACTTTCTCGAGTGGCCGCCATTCGCCGATGTATTCGTGCAGCTGCTCACCTGGCTGGCAGGCGAACGATCGACAACACCCTGACACTCGCTGTCGCGAGTGGCAACACAACGTCACGAACACCGGAGTCCCCGGAAACTGGCGGAACCTTTGCCGGTATATCGAGTCTTAGATTAGGAGCGATCATGGACGGTCTGGAGCGCGGGCTTTCGCGACGCGGGTTCCTCGGAGCAGCTGGCTCAGTGGTTGGCGCGGCATCGCTGGGCGGCCTTCTTGCGGGCTGCGGCGGCAGTTCCGGAGGCGGATCGAAATCCGGCAAGGCAACGCTCAATGTGTGGATGTACTCCGAACCGTCCCGGACGGCGATTCAGGACAACATCATCGCAGCGTTCAAGAAGGCCAACCCAGATATCGATATCAAGCTCACCCGGACCGACTTCTCGACGTACTACAGCAAGCTGGCGACATCGATTGCATCCCGCACACTGCCTGACGTCTTCATGATGAGCGGCGCCTATTTCTACCAGGCGGTTCAGAACAAGGCGCTGATGGATCTCACCGACCGGATCAAGACCGCGAACATCTCGCTGGACAACTACTTCGGCTCGCCGACCGGCGAGGACACCGTGTGGGAGAACAAGGTCTACGGCATCCCGGGCGAGATCGACCACGTCGCGCTGGCATACAACGAGGACATGTTCGAGGCTGCTGGTCTGGATGCGCCGACGGCCGGCTGGAGCTGGGACCAACTGCTGCACGCGGCGCAAGCGATGACCAAGAAGAACAAGAATGGCAAGCAACAGTACGGCTTCTACTCCTGGAACAGCTCCCAGGAGGTCTGGGGAAGCTTCGTACGTGAAAACGGCGGCAACTTCCTCGATTCGACGTACACCAAGGGCGCGCTGGACCAGCCAGAGGCCATCGAGGCCATCCAGTTCGCCGTGGATCTGATCCACAAGTACAAGGTTTCACCGGCGCCGCTTGGCATCTCATCCCTGCCCGGTTACATCCAGTCCACCGGTAACCCGTTCCTGACCGGCCTGATCGGCATGAAGGTGCAGGGCAACTATGAGATGGCGTTGCTCTCCCAGATCAAGGACTTCAAGTGGAACGTCGTCGAGATGCCGAAGAAGCAGAAGCCCGGCGGCATCGGCTGGTACCAGTCCTGGGTCATGGGTTCAACCACCAAGCACCCGGACGAGGCTTGGAAGCTGCTCGACTTCATCGTCACCCAAGGTCAGGACATCACGGCCAAGACGCCAGGACGTGGTTTGACGCCGTCGCTGAAGAGTGCCGCGGCCAGCCCATCGTTCCTGCAGACGGGTGCCCCGAATATGAAGGCGTGGACGGACGGTTGGAAGAATCACTTCGACTTTGCCTTCCATCCGGCGTGGCTGGAGTACCAGGGCATCTATAGCAAGGCGCTGGATGCCTGCTTCAATACCAACGCCAACGTCGCCGACGCGATGAAGTCCGCTACCTCGCAGGTGAACAACTCCCTATCCCGCTACCCGTGGTTCGACTCCAGCAAGCTTTCACCCATCGCGTGGAGCTAACGCCTCGGCCGAGAGCTGGGCATCGGCCAGCGTAAGGGCCGAGCGAATGATCGAAGGAGAGTGTTAGCGGTGTTTGCCAGAACCGAGACGTCCCGCAGAGTTATTCGTCCACGAAGCAAGGCAGCGCGTCGCGAATCTCTGTGGGGTTGGGCGCTCGTCAGCCCGACGCTGCTCGGCCTGCTGTTCTTCACCGTCGGTCCGTTTCTCGTTGCCATCTACATCAGCTTTACCGACTGGAGCTTGTTGGGCAGTCCCACCTGGGTCGGCCTGACAAACTTCAAGCAGCTGTTTCACGACACCGTCTTCTGGACCGCGTGGAAGAACACGCTCTACTACACCGGAATCTCGGTGCCGCTCAGCATGGCTCTCGGCCTGGGTATCGCCCTGCTGTTGAACCAGAAGTTGCCGGCGATGTCCCTGTTCCGGGTTCTGTTCTTCGTGCCGATGACAGTCGGGGTCGTTGCCAGCGGCCTTCTGTGGTCCTGGATGTTCAACCCGCAATACGGCCTGCTGAACTACCTGTTCCACTTCGTGGGCCTCGGCCCCTACAAGTGGTTGACGAGCGCGAACATGTCCATGCCCTCGATCATCATCGTGGGGGTATGGCGATCGATCGGTTTCAACATCATCGTCTTCCTGGCCGGCCTGCAGGCTGTTCCGGAGACACTGTATGACGCCGCCGCGATCGATGGCGCCGGCAACTTGCGAAAGTTTCGGCACATCACTATTCCGCTCCTGTCACCGACCATCTTCTTCGGTGCACTGATCGGCATCATCATGTCGTTCCAGGTCTTCGAGCAGACCTACGTCATGACTCAGGGCGGTCCAGGCAATACCACCTTGACGATCATCTATTTCATATTCCAGCAAGGCTTCAGCTACCTGCGAATGGGCTACGCCTCGGCTGCATCAGTGACCTTCCTCGTGATCCTTTCGGTTGGTACGGCGCTGATGCTGCGACTTCAGAACCGGTTGGTGCACTATGAGAACTAATCCGAGGACAGCCGAGAGCGAAACGGCCCCAGCGGCCGCCGCGCAGACCACTACGGTTAACGGTCGTCGGCCCGCCAAGGCCCAGAGGACCCTGAGCCGGCCGGCAGTGGGCCGGGTTCTGGTGGTGACAAGCCTTTACACCCTACTGATAATCGTCACTCTGATCGTGCTGTTTCCGATCATCTGGATGTTGCTCACCTCGTTCAAGACCGAGAGTGAGGTCAACGCGTTTCCGCCCACGATCCTTCCGCACACCTGGACCGTGGATGCCTACAGCAAGATTCTCAAGCTGTACCCGTTCCTGCGGTTCTTGCTCAACTCTCTGCTCATCTCATCGGCAGTCACGATCGGAACCCTCATCTCGTGCGCGATGGCTGCATTCGCCTTGGTGTATCTGAGGTTTCGCGGCCGGGAATTCATTTTCCTCGTGATCCTCGGGACGTTGACCGTTCCCTTTGCCGCGACGATGGTTCCGATCTTCGCTGAGATGTCCAAGATCGGCTGGATCAATACGTGGTATCCACTCATCGTTCCTGCGTTCCTCGGCAACGCCTACGGCATCTTCCTTCTGAGGCAGCTCTTCCGTGGCATTCCTCGGGAACTCGGTGAGGCAGCGACCCTGGATGGCTGCGGTCCCCTGCGGGTGCTGCGCAACATCTACGTGCCGCTAAGCACGTCGGCGTTCACCGCCCTGGGCGTCGTGACGTTCATCAACTCATGGAACAACATGATTTCGCCGCTGATCTTCGTCAACGATCAGAACAAGATGCCGGTGGCGGTCGGCCTGGCATATCTCAATGGACAGGGTTCGGCAATCTGGTCCTGGCTGATGGCGGCCTCGACTCTCAGCGTCATACCGCTGCTGCTGATGTACACCCTGGGCCAGCGTTACGTGGTGGCGGGAATGACCATGAGTGGGGCCAACCGGTAAGGGCTTAACAAGGCGGTTCATTCGTCGGATCGGCCGCAATGGTGGGGTATCGTTCAGGCGGCTCGCAGTCACCGGTGGCGGCCTTCAGAACAACGCGATCAACGCTCCAGGAGATTGGGCAAATGGTGGAGTCTGAGAACGTCAAGGAGCGTGTCTTCGCCGAGATCGACACCACCCGCGGAGCCTTGACCGAATTTCTGGCCGAATATGTTCAGCACAAGTCGATCAATCCCAACCGTGAACTCGACTTCGAACCGGGTGGTACGACCGAGTGTCAGCGCTGGCTCAGCGGCTACCTGTCAGATCTGGGCTGCTTCGACGAGGTGAAACTTGTCCAAGCTGGTCCGGACGACTTCAACGTCATCGCTTCGATGCGCTCGAGTTCTCCCAAGACACACCGGTCGGTCCTGTTCAACGGCCATACCGATGTTGTGCCGGTGACCGAACAGCACTACGCGCAGTGGCTCGGTGGAGATCCGTGGAGCGGGCACGTCGTCGACGGAGCGCTGTACGGGCGAGGCGCCTCAGACATGAAGGGCGGCAACGCCGCGATCGTATGGGCGATCCGCGCGCTCGCCGAGGTCGGAATAGTTCCACCAGGTCAGGTGACCGCCGCCTTCATCATCGGCGAGGAGTCAGGTGAGGTCGATCTCGGGCCGCACAACATCTTGGACAACGGGGCGACGGCGGATATGGCCGTCATCGCAGAGCCCACCGGCCTGGAGGTATGCCCGGCAGCGGTCGGGTGGTTCTTCTTCCAGATCACGGTGGAGGGCGAGGCAGGTCATGCGGCGGGCCGGGTGCGATCGATCCACCCGTCGGTGGAGGGGGTTGTCGGAGTCAACGCGATTGAGGTGATGACTCGGATCCTCGCCCGGCTTCGCGAGTTGGAGCAACAGTGGGGACTGTATGAGAAGCACCCGCTGATGGTCCCGGGCACGATGGCGATGAACCCTGTCCAGATTGCCGGTGGCGGCATGCAGGCGACCACTCCGGACAGCTGCTCGGCCGTTCTCGCCGTTACCTTGAGCCCGACTCGCAGCTGTGCGGAAGGGCTGAAGGAGATTCAGCAGGTGATAGATACGGTCTGCGTCGGCGACCCATGGCTATCGGCACATCCCCCCGTTATCACCTACCCCTTCCTGCATACCTTCTATGACCCCATCGATATTCCGCTCGATGATCCCGCGGTCAATTCACTCGCCCGCGCGATCACCGAGGTGACCGGAAACGCCTCGCCGGTCAGCCTGATGCGAACGCCGTCCGATGCGAACCTGTTCGCCGCCGCGGGGCAGCCAGCCATCGTGTGCGGCCCTGGCAAGCTGGTCGGCAACGGGGTCCACGGGCTCAACGAGCACATTCTGATCGAGGAAGTCGTCCAGGCGGCAAAGGCATACGCGGGCATGATTCTCGATTGGTGCTGGCAGGCCAACTAGCGGCCGATCCGATCGGCCGCAGCGCGCGCACCGCCGAAAGGAACCTCTGTGAATGGTGCACCGGACACGGACAAGGTCTATGAAGCGCTCTGCTCACTGGTAGAACTCGGCCCGCGGTTTCACGGCTCGTCCGGCGAGACGCTGGCAGCCGAGTACCTGGCCAAGCAGCTCGCCGACCTCGGTATCGCGGCTACCACTCAACAGGTACAGACGATCGGATGGCGCCCGGAGGGCTCCCCCGAGTTGCTCCTTACCTCACCGATCGAGCAGGCGGTCGAATGCTGGCCGATGCTCTGGAGTGCGTCATCCTCCGGTCCTATCGAAGGTTTCGTGCTCCCGTTGGGCAGGCAGGGACTCTGGATCAACGCGATGGTCTGGCAGAAGTTCGCGGTTGTCGCGAACGGCGCTCCGGTGGCCTACCTCCTAGCCCGCGACAGTGGCCCCGCCGCACCTCAACCGCTGCCATCCGGATCGGCCGCCGCCATCCCTCACCTCGCGATCGGTCACCAGGACGGCGTGAGGCTCACCAACTGGATCGCGAACGGCAACGACGTCAGCGTGCGGCTCACCGTCGACACTCAACAGGCCTCGCTTGCCACTGGCAGCAATCTTTACCTCGATCTGCCAGGCCGAGACCCGAGCGCGCAGCGCGCTATCGTGTGCGGCCACTACGACACGTTCTGGAACACGCCGGGCGCCTACGACAACGGCAGTGGAACGATCGCCCTACTGGAACTGGCGCGCAGGTGGTCAGCCCGTCCGGCACGTTGTCCGGTACGGCTGGTTTTCTTCGCCGCGGAGGAATGGCACCTTGCCGGCTCACGTACCTACGTGGCAGCTATGACAGCGGATGAACGGGATTCGACGGGCTTGGTGATCAATATCGACGGGCTTGGACGGGGAGATCTTCTGGAGTATTCGGTTGGTCCTGAAACCCTCGAATTCGACGTGACCACCCAGCTAAGGTCTGCCGCCCGATCATCGGGGCGATCAGCGCTGCGGCTGTCCTCACGTTTCCCGCCGCTGATCGGAACAGATGATGCCCCGTTCTACGCGGCCGGAATTCCGAGTCTGCACCTGACCTTCAACGATTTCGACCTGCTCCACCGTCCGGAGGACATTCCCAACCGCGCCAGCGCGGCGAACATTGCGTGGACCGTGCCTGTGGTCGAGGGGCTCCTGGACTGCCTGCAACCCGTCGAACGGGCGCCCCGGTTCGATCTTCTCTAGCTAAGCCGGGTACCTACGATCCCGTGTGGCCTGGATAGGTGTCCAGCCACGGAGCAACGGCCTCGTAGGCAGCGCAGGCTGCCAGCAGATCGAGGTCAGCGTGCTGGCGGCCGACGATCTGCATGCCGACCGGCAGCCCCGCGCTGGTCAGCCCCGCTGGGACGGATGCGGCGGGGTTGCCGGTGAAATTGAAGGGGTACGTCAAACACCAGCCGATAGACGGATCGACCGCGGTTCCGTTCAGCTCGCTCGGACCGACGGTCAGGCCGTCCGATGCGTTGGGCACCGGAGAGGTCGCCAGGGTAGGCGAGACGATGAAGTCATAGTCGTCGAATACGTCCTGGACCGCGTCCTGCACAGCGGTGCGAAGGATCTTGTCCTGCAGCACCTCGTCCTCGCTCAGCAGCTGAGCGGCTAGCACCATGTCGCGGAAGGCCGGCGTAAGAGCGTCGATGTGGTCGTTCATCAGGTCTACGCCCCAACCCTTGATCGCCTCGAGCGCCGAGATGTACATCAGGCCGGTGATGCGCAGCCATAAACTCGAGAGCTCGAACTGGTCGGCCGGCCACTTGATGTCGACGTGGTGTACCGATGCGCCGGCAAGCTCAAGTGAGGTCGCCGCATCGCTGATCTTGGCGGCGATTTCCGCATCGACAGGGAAGCCGCTGAGATCTGCACTGAACGCGATTCGCTTGCCTGCCAGGCCCGAGTGGTCCCGAATAGACCAGTCACCAGCGATCGCAGGCAGGCAGTACGGGTCACGAGGATGTGGACCAGCCATAACCGAGAGCATCAGCGCCGCGTCATCCACCGAGCGGGTGATCGGGCCGGTCGAGACGAACGGGCTGGTCGAAACAGCCGAGTTCGGACGGGCGATGTCAGCAATGCGGCCGAATGAGGGCTTGTATCCGAAGGTGCCGCACCAGGCTGATGGGATTCGTACCGAGCCGCCGCCGTCGGTGCCCTGCGCCATTGGTACCAAGCCTGCCGCCACCGCGGCGGCACTGCCCCCGGATGATCCACCTGCGTTCCTGCTCAGGTCGAAGGGCGTGCTGCAAGGCCCGCTGACGAAGTTGTCGGTGATTCCCTTGTGGCCGAATTCAGGAGCATTGGTCTTGCCCACGATGACCGCGCCGGCGTTCTCGAGCCGCTGGATGTATTCCGTTGTGCTCGCTGGCACAAAGTCCTTGAGTGGCAGCGAGCCGAACGTGTTTCGGACACCGGCCCGGAAATCGAATAGGTCCTTGATGCCGACCGGGACGCCGTGCAACGGACCCAGACTCGTTCCTCGTGCCGCCGCTTCATCGCAGCGTTTCGCTGTGTCCATCGCCAGGTCGTGCGTGACCTCGGTGAAGGAGTTCGTCTCGTGGTTGAGATCGTCGATCCTGCGCAGGAACGTCTCGGCAACCTCGCCGGCCGAAAGCTCGCCAGTCCTGATGCGGCGCGCGAGCTCGGTGGCTGAGGTGAAAAATACGTCGTCGGCCATGGACCGCTCCTCTGTTTTCGGGCCTCGGTCTTAGCAGCGGTGCCAGCCGGACGGGGGCATGGCATACCGGGATTGACAACCGAGAAATCGATTGCTGGAATGGTAGGGGCATAGAGCGGACAGTGTCAACGTCCTCGTGACCCGCTGAAGCTGATGCAGACAGGAGCGTCCCGATGGGTCTGGTCGCGGGGGTCGACTCCTCAACCCAGTCCTGCACGGTTGTGCTGCATGACGTGGACAGCGGAGCGAGGCTGGCCGTGGCAAGCGCCCCGCATCCGAGTACGACGCCACCGATCAGCGAGCAACATCCCGAGAGCTGGTGGGAGGCGTTTACCCAGGCGCTGACGAGTGCTTGTGCTCGGGCGCGGTGTACCCCTTCGGCGATCTCGGCAATCTCGATCGACGCGCAGCACCACGGACTGGTCGCTCTTGGTCCCGATGCCGAAGTGCTTCGACCGGTGAAGTTGTGGAACGACACGACCTCCGCGCCGCAAGCGGCAAAGCTCGTTCGCCAGCTAGGTCCAGCGGAGTGGATTCGTCGGACAGGCTCCGTTCCGACGGCGGCATTCACGGTGACGAAACTGGCCTGGCTCGCCGAACATGAGCCCGCGGCGTTCCAACGGATGACGATGGCACTTCTGCCCCACGACTGGTTGACGATGCAGTTGACGGGCGTGCCGGTCACCGATCGGGCCGATGCCTCCGGCACTGGCTACTTCGATCCCGTGGAAAACCGCTGGTGTGAGGATCTGCTCGCCCACATCGACCCACACCGGGATTGGGTCAACCAACTACCGGAGGTGCGGGGCCCGCAGACGGCTGCCGGCTTGGCATGCACCGACCGCGCGCAGGCGCTCGGACTCACCGCCGACACGATCGTCGGGCCGGGCACCGGCGACCAGTCCGCGGCGGCACTCGGCCTTGGCATCGAGCCGGGCGACATGCTGTTTTCACTGGGAACCTCTGGCGTCGTGACCGGCCTCAGCACGAGTCAGGTCAGCAACTCGGCGGGCCTGGTGAACGGTACGGCCAGCGCGTCCGGCGCGTTCCAGCCGGTGGTCATCACCCTCAACGCGGCGAAGGTGAGCGATACCTTCGCGCGGTTGCTGGGCGTGGACCACGACACGTTCGCTGTGCTCGCACTTGCGGCCGACCGCCACGATGACCGGCGTCCGATTCTGGTGCCCTACCTCGACGGCGAGCGCACGCCGAACCGGCCCTTCGCCCATGGCGTGCTGGCCGATCTCGGCTCCGCAACGACCCGCGAGGAGTTTGCGCTGTCAGTGGTCGAAGGCGTCGTACTGGGGCTGTTGCAGGGGCGTCAGGCCCTCGCCGACACCGGAATGCCCATGAACGGAAGGCTTCTCGTGACGGGTGGAGCCGCAAGATCGGCGGCCTATCGCCAGCTGCTCGCCTCGTTGTCCGGCCAATCCGTGCACGTACCCGCTACCGAAGGGGACGCGATGTCAGCGCGCGGAGCTGCAGTCCAGGCCGCCGCGGTCCTGCTCGGCGCGCCCGTCGGTGAGATCGCCTCGGCGTGGGCTCCCAAGCTCGAAGTGGTAGCCGACCCGCAGAGTGGAGACCGCGAGTACGCCGCACAGCGAAACGCGCGCTATGCCACGGTGAGCACCGTGAGCAGCCAGCTGGACAGTCCGCCTGCCGACGAGGGTTCCGGCGCCGAGCCGGAAGAGGGATCACATACATGACCAGCTGGCCGGACAACCTCGAGGACGATCTCGGTGGTGTGCTTCATGATCTGTGTGCCGTCCCGGCACCGTCGGGTCACGAGGATCGACTTTCGGCGCTTATCACGAGACATCTGATCAGTCGTGGTCTCGATCCGGTGACCGACCGGCTCGGCCAGGTGGCGGTCAGCCTGGGAACCGGTGACGGAAACAGGGTGCTCGTCACGGCTCATCTGGACCAATTGGGTCTGGTGGTTGCCTCGATCGAACCAACTGGCTATCTCCGAGTTCAGCGATTGGGAGGCGTCCCTGAACGGGTTCTACCCGGGATGCAGATCACAGTGATGACCCGCAACGGCGATGTTCCCGCGGTGGTGGGTGTCAAGAGCCATCACCTAACACCGCCGGAGGAGAAATACCGAGGTCAGCCCGTCACCGAGTTGTACCTCGACGTCGGAGCACGCAACCCCAGCGAGGTCGCCCAGCTCGGTATCAGGGTGGGCGACCCCTGCGCTTACGGCTTCACCTGGCAACTGCTTGCCAGCGACCGGGTCGCGACCACCTCCTTGGACGATCGATTCGGTGTCGCGGCCCTGTTGGCGCTGGTGGACAGGCTGACGGCGGATCCCGCGATCGGTCCGGTGGCGATTGCCTTCAGCACCCAGGAGGAGTTTCACGTCCGTGGCACGCTCGCCCTGGCTGAGCGTTTCAACCCCGATATAGTCATCAACGTCGACGTCTCGCCGGCGACAGATACGCCTGATCTAGCAGGCGTTTCGCCAGTCCGCCTAGGTGGCGGAGTCGTCCTTTCGCGACTTTCCTTCCACGGCCGGGGAACGCTGGGTGGCCTGATCCCGCATCCGGCGCTGGTAACGGCGGTGGAGTCCGCGGCGGCAACTGCCGGCGTCGATCTTCAGTACGAGGCGATCATCGGACTCATCACGGACGCGGCGTTCCTGCCGATGGCCAGTGCCGAGGGAATTGCCGCTGTCGGCTTGGGAATACCGGTTCGCTATACCCACAGTCCCGTCGAAACCGGCCAGCTTTCCGATCTCTCGGCCACCATCAGGCTGTTGCATGCACTGGTATCCGATGCCGCGTCGCTCGATCTGGGACGTGGCATCAACCAGCCGGCTCCGCCGCCATGAACACCATCTGGGCATCGATAACGAGCGCCGATCTCGGTCGGCTGGCGGATGTCGCCGTGTCATTGCAGGAGGCTGGCGCGGACGGCATTCACGTCGACGTCGCCGATGGCGTCTTCGTGCCGGATCTGACCTTCGGCCATCGGACCATCAGGGCGCTCACCGACGTCGTGCACATTCCCGTCGAGGCGCATCTCATGGTGTCCACACCGGAGGAACAACTTCGTGCCGCAGCGGATGCGGGCGCCAGCAGGGTCGCATTTCATTGTGAGTCGACCAGGTATCCGGCGCGAGTCGCCAGCGTCGCCCGAAACCTTGGCGTAACTGCCGGAATGGCTCTGAATCCGGTCAGCGAACTGGCAGCACTCGGCTATTTGACCGAAGGCCTGGACTTCATCAATCTTCTCACCACCGAACCGGATCTGGCCGGCGAGCGCATGCTTGAGATGATGGCCGAACGGGTCCGGCGTGCCCGGGCGGTCTTCGGGACCCGATTGGAGATCCAAGTAGACGGCGACCTCAGCAGTTCGAACATCGGCCCGTTGGCTCAGGCGGGGGCGCGACATTTCGTGGTCGGCCGTGCGTTGGTGAATCAACCCGATCCTTCGGCAGCACTCGCTGCGCTGCGTGCGGCGGCGCGGGACGTCAACGACGAGGCGGTCCAACCGAATTTCGGCTGATCAGGCGCGGGCTCAGAACGACAGTTTGTGGTTCGGCCCCTTGGCCACCGCTAAGCCTGTCCAGCAACAGCGTGGCGGCCACCCGTCCTGCCTCTCTGGCGGGCTGGTCCACGGTGGTCAAGGGATGGGCGATCGCCGACATCCACGGCGCATCATCGAAGGCGACGATGGAGATGTCCTTCGGAGCAACCAGCCTTAGTTCGACCAGTGCTCGAGCGGCCCCTTCGGCCAGGATGTTGTTCGCAGCGAACAAGGCTGTGGGACGAGGGCGCTGGCAGAGAATGTCATGCGCATCTTTGAGAGCCGAGTCTCGGGTGAACAAGCCGCGACCGACGAGCGATTCGTCGAATGCGATCCCGCGCGCTTCGAGTGCCCGACGATAGCCCGCCAACCGCGCTTTGCCGGTCGTCACAAGCTGCGAACCGGCGAGAATCCCGATCCGGGTATGTCCTGCGTCCAGCAGCGCCTCGACCGCCTGCTGAGCGCCGCCCACGTTGTCGGCCAGCACGGCATCGGCCGGTAGCCCCCGCACCCGCCGGTCCACCTGAATCACAGGGATCCCGCTGGAGATGAAGCTACTTTCAAGCTGACGGCGGTTACCTCCGGTGGGGGTGAAGATCAAGCCGTCCACTCTAAGATTGGCCAGCATCTGAATCTGCTGCGATTCGAGCTTTCGGTTTTCCTCGCTGTTGGCCAGCACGACGTGATAGCCGTGTTCGCGGGCCACTGAGGTGACACCCTTCGCGATCTGGGAATAGAAGAAGTTCTCAATGTCTGCCACGACGAGGCCGATGATATGGGTGCGGTTGAGGCGCAGGCTTCGAGCCATGTGGTTCGGTGCATAGTTGAGCATTTCGGCCGCGTCCACAACGCGAATCCGGCTTGCCTGGCTGACATAGCCTTGCCCGGACAACACTCGGGACGCTGTGGAGACAGAGACGCCGGCGTGCTTGGCTACGTCGGACAGCGTTGTCATCGCAGAGACCTCCGGTACGGCGACAGCCCAAGAATTCGGTTATCCGTGAAGTCCACCACATGAACCGTCCCCGGATAGGCCAGTCCCCGTCCGAAGTACCGCTCACGTCTTGACACGATGTGGGAACGATACCAGGATTGCGCGCAACCAGACCGCTGATTCCGCACAGCCTCGGAGGCTGCAATGACAGATCTATTAGCCCTAGACAGCGTGCCGGAGTTGTCGGCAACCGAATATGAGACACGGGTGGCACGGCTTCGCGAACGCCTTGCCGCTGCGCAACTCAGCGTCGGCATTGCCTACGCAAGCCCGCACCTTCCCGGCGATATCCAGTACCTGACCGGCTATGACCCGCACTTGGAGTGCGGCTTGCTGGCAGTCACCCAGGACGAGGTCGTGCCGATGGGCGGCCCAGAGGGTGAGGCGATGTTCGCCGATTCCGGCCGGCTGGGCACCTGGCGCAATCTGAACAGCTTCGAGATCCCGTATCAGGATTACGGTGACACGAAGTTCTGGAGCCTCGGCGAGGTCCTGCGGGATCTGCTGGGTGAGATACCTACGCTCGTGGGCCTAATTTCTGCCCTGGACAGCATCCCGGCCAGCATTTACAACGAGCTGTCTGACCTAGGCGCCCAGCCCGTCGATGTGAGCGAAATACTGCGGGTCCTGCGCTATCAGAAGTCCCCGGCCGAACTTGCCCTGTTCAGGCGCTCCAGCGCGATCGCAGGCGCGGCCGTACGAGCAATGCTGGACGAGCTCCGACCGGGAATCACCGAGCTGGAAGTGGCCGCCGTCGGGGACAGCACGATGAAGGCACTCGGCGCGTATTCGACCGGTTTCGACACGATGGTCTGCTCAGGCCCGCGTATCAATACAGTCATCGGCAGGGCCAGCGAGCGCCGGATTGAGAGCGGCGACATGGTGCTGATCGGAGCAAGCCCACGTTTTCGCGGCTACGCCTCTACCGTTGGCCGTACCGTCGTGGCCGGCTCCCCGACGGCCGAGCAGGCGGAATTCCTCAACCACGCGGCAGTTGCGTTGAGTTTGTCCGCCGAGCAGCTCTTCGTCGGTAACACAGCAAACAAGATCGACCTTGCGGCACGGAACTATCTCGCCACCGTCGGGCTGGATCGCTTCCACATGTACGGGGTCGGCCACGGCATCGGCTTGAGCGAGTGCCTGGAGGAGAAGACGGCCACCGCCGTCAGCGACTACGAGATTCCGACCGGAATTTCGATGATGCTGGACATCGGCCTGTTCCACCATCCGACCTTCCACGGCTCGCGGCATGAAGACCCATATCTGGTCGATCAGAACGGCCAGGTGGAGCGACTCACCGACCTGCCGGTCGCGGTATTTCAACGCTGAAGCGCCTTCAGGCTGCGCGTCGCCCGCTCAAGGGCCGGCTCAAGGATGGGTGACCCTCGCACGGCCACCCATCCTTGACCGTGAAATCGATTTCTGGCACACTTTCGAAACATGCCTCGCAGGGCCGTCATCGGTGTCGACATCGGCACGTCAAGCAGCAAGGGCGTCCTCGTCGGGGTGGACGGCAACGTGCTTCGTTCTGCCGTCCGAGAGCATTCCGTCGACCGGCCAGGACCCGGCATGGTCGAGATGGACGGCAACCTGTGGTGGAGCGAATTCGTCGCTATCACCCGGGAGTTGTTGGCAACCGCTGACGCGCAGGTCGTGGCGGTCGGCGTCAGCGGAATGGGCCCGTGCGTCCTGCTCACCGACGGCGATGACGTTCCGCTTCGTCCGGCGATCCTCTACGGAGTGGATACCCGCTCGGTTGCTCAGCTTGCTCGCCTGGACAAGGAACTCGGCGCCACGAATGTTCTCGAGCGCTGCGGATCCGCCCTCACCACCCAGGCCGCGGGCGCCAAGGTTGCCTGGGTCGCCGACAACGAGCCGGAGATCTTCGCCAAGGCGCGGCGGCTGTACATGCCGAGCTCGTGGCTCGTTCGCAAGCTGACCGGTGACTACGTTCTCGACCAACACTCGGCGAGCCAGTGCACACCGCTCTATGACACCATCTCGCGCACCTGGTACCAGCCATGGGTTGACCTTGTCGCCCCGCAACTCGAACTGCCGCCGTTGCGCTGGGCTGGTGAGGCGGCCGGCAGTGTGACCGCCGCCGCCGCGGCCGCTACCGGGCTGCCGGTCGGTATTCCGGTTATCACCGGAACCATCGATGCGTGGGCCGAGGCGCTCAGCGTCGGCGCGCACCGGGTCGGCGACCTGATGCTGATGTATGGCACGACGATGTTCCTGGTTCACACGATCCCTGATCGCCTTACCAGTCCGGTGTTGTGGGGGACGGTCGGCGCGCTGCCCGAGACCCGCAACCTTGCCGGTGGCATGGCGACCTCCGGAGCCATCACAAGCTGGCTGCGAGAATTGTTCGGCTCGCCGGACTATTCCGAACTGCTCGGACTGGCCCGCGATTCCGGCATCGGTGCTCGAGGGCTGCTGATGCTTCCCTACTTCGCCGGAGAGCGGTCACCGATCATGGATCCGCAGGCCCGCGGAATGATCGCCGGACTCACGCTGTCGCACGGGCGCGGTGACCTCTACCGTTCCGCGCTGGAAGCCACCGGCTTCGGCGTCCGTCACAACATCGAGGCGATGATCGCGGCAGGCGGCGATATCCGGCGGGTGGTGGCGGTCGGCGGAGGCGCCCAGGGTTCGTTGTGGACCCAGATCGTCTCCGATATCACCGGGCAGCAGCAGGAGCTTCGCACCTATTCCATCGGAGCAAGCTACGGCGGCGCGCTGTTGGCCGCCCAACTCGTGGGCGAGGCAGATATCGATCTCTGGAATCCGGTGAAGGAGATCATCACGCCCAGCGAGGATGCCCGCCCGGTCTATGACCACCTGTATTCGCTGTATCGCCAGCTGTACCTGAACTCGGCGGAGCTGACTCATGTGCTGGCTGAGTGGCAAGAAAACCAACCGTTCACATCCCTTTGAATGAAGGAGCTTTCGATGACTCCCTACGCCATGCCGCAGCTCGTCAAGCCGCCAGCGGCGGAAGCCGGCGTCGTCTACACGGTTGCCAGCGGTGACCTGCGCCTGAGCGCCAACGTCGCTGGTTGGCCCATCCAGGAAAAGCTCGAGGCGGATCTGACCGCTGCCGTGGAGAAGCTGGGCTGGCGGGTGGAACGTGGTCACCCGTTCGACGCGGCCAAGGGTCACGGCTTCATCGACAGCCAGCGAGCGGGCATCGAGGTCTTCAAGACGCTGCCCGTCGACGCGCCGCTGATCGTCGTCGAGGGCGTGTGGCAGTACAGCCATCATGTGCTCAGCGGATTGCGCAGCCACCGCGGACCGATTCTGGTCGTGGCGAACTGGAGCGGCGAATTCCCAGGTTTGGTGGGACTGCTGAATCTCACCGCCAGCATGACGAAGGCGGGCATCCCGTATTCGTCGTTGTGGAGCGAG
>JAVEES010000082.1 GCA_030840285.1 Pseudonocardiales bacterium | reverse complement strand
CGGCGTCGGCTGGATTGCGGGTCATTCGCATTGCCGCCGCGTACAGCTGGTCGAGGTAGGGCAGCGCATCCCGTTCGAACCGCGCCCGACGTTCCTCGACCGTTTCCTCCGCCACCAGGCTTCCCTTCTGCCGCAACCGGCCGGCGCCAACGTCCGGCAGGGTTGAGCTTACGGGCAGCGCCCAGGCGCGGTCAGCCGAGAACCCGGTTCGGACGGTTCTGCCGGTGTCGCCTGTCCGCGCCGTGCGTGACACCGCAGACAGCGGCAGCGCGGGCGAAGGCGGTTGTGGCCTTTGCAGGGTCAGGGTCATCGGATCAGCGTCACTTCCAGCGGAGGTCATCGATGAGGTAACGCAACGTTGTGGTCCACGCATTCCCGGCCATAGCAGATCCGCCAAGGCCACGTACCCGCCGCCTAGACGAGTTGGCGGCGACCCGGGTCGCGGGGCAGATCGGGTGTCGCGTCATCGAATTCCGAGCCGCCGCCACCGTCGGAACACCAGGGGCACCAGGGCTGCAGCCGACGATGCGTCGAGTGCGCCGAGATCAGGTAGATCATGCTGGCTTGGATGGCTGCCCACACCCATCGCCCGTGCGGCACCGTCAGCAAATAGTTCGAGCCGAGCAGCACGGCGAGATAGGCGATGACGAGCTTCAGGTTTCCGCCGGCGTGAGCCGTGGCGAAGCGACGCCGGTACCGCGCGCTCTGCTCGGCGGCGTTCAGGGGGATCGACCTCGCGCACGACTCGCACAGTGTGCGATCGTGCTTGCGCATCAGAAGCCAGGTGATGATCACGAACCCGATCAGGGCGAAGCTTGCGATAACGCTGAGCAGGGTCGGAGGCCCGCTGCGCACGCCAAGCAATATCGAGACGGCTATCCCGGTCTTGAGCAGCTGCGGCGAGAGGTGTCCCCAGCTGTCCCAGAAGCCTTTGCGTTCATAGGCGTAGCCATAGATATTGGTCATGACCGTGCTTTCCCCCGTGGAAGCGATGGATGACTTCCAGCGAGCATGCGCCATGATCGCCACCCTGGCAAGATCACAGCCATGGCTGGTGGAACACCCGCGGTTATCGCGCTCGACAAGGCCGGTGTCCGGTACACCCTGCATCCATATACCCACGATGACCGGGTGAATTCATACGGTGACGAAGCGGCCGCAGCCCTGGGCATCGAACCGCGACGGATCTTCAAAACCCTCATCTCCTCCGTCGACGGAACGTTGGTGTGCGCTGTCGTTCCGGTCGCCTCTACATTGAATCTCAAAGCGCTGGCCGCGGCATTCGGAGGCAAGAAGGCCGAGCTCGCCGATCCCACCAGGGCGCAGCGCGCGACCGGCTACGTACTGGGCGGAATCAGCCCGCTGGGACACAAGACCAAGGTCCCGGTGGTGCTCGACGAATCGGTGGCTGAATTCGACACGGTTTTCGTCTCAGCAGGTAAGCGGGGCCTACAGGTAGAGCTGGCGCCCGATGACCTGGCCGGTGTCACCGGAGCACGGCGCGAGCCGATCGCCAACTAGCCCGGCGTTCGCTGCAAGGCCGGCTTTCGCTGCGAGACCGGCTTTCGCTGCAGGTCCGGCGCAACACCGGTCAGCCATCGGGCAACCTCGCTGCCTACCGCATCGGCGGATCTCTTGAGGGAGTGGTCGCCGGGAACCACGATCACGCTGCGCCCCGGTGCCGCGGGCGGCAGTCCGAACGGATCGGCGTCGCCCTGCACGACGAGCACCGGCACGGTGACCGCGGCCAGTTCTGCCAGCCGCGATTTCTCTGGCTTGCCCGGCGGATGCACCGGAAACGCCACCGCAACCACCGCGACCGGCCGCGGCGCGACATCCTCATCGGCCGCGCTGCGGCAGGCGACCCGGGCGCCGGAGGAACGGCCCCCATAGACGACGTCCATCGTGCGCAGCGAACGGATCCGTCCCAGGGCGCCGAGCACCACGCTCCAGGCCGCATCCAGAGTGGCCGCCGCAGGGGGCGCCTTCTTGCCGGCCACCCGATAGGGCTGGGTAACCCGCGCCACGCTGATGCCCGCCGCGAGGCAGTGCTGGCGAATGGCCACCAGATCCGGCGAGGCGACCGAGCCGCCAGCGCCGTGGCCGATCACCAGCAGACGGCTGCCTGCCGTGGTGTCAAGATCCACCCAGGCGGTGCCGCTCGGCGTCGGAACCTCGAGCCGGCGCGGGCGCGCCATCAGAAGAGTTCCAGGGCAGGCGGAGAGGGCTGGACCCGCTCGAGCAGGTCAGCGGAGTTGTTCTGAACGCTGTTGACCTTGTCCGAGACCGGGCGCAGTTCGAGAGCCTCCTGCGCGGCTTCGTCGCGCGGCTCCAGCAGGTCGGTGGGTGCCGCGACTGCCGGGTCGAGCCAGCGGGTCCAGTCCTGCCTCGCCAGCACCAGCGGCATCCGCTCATGGATCCCGGCGAGTTCGCCCTGAGCAGCGACCGTCAGCACGGTGACGGACAACAGCAGCTCGGTGCCCTCGGGCGCGCCGGCGGGTCGCCAGAATTCGTACAGCCCCGCGAGGGCCACGGAGCGCCCGTCCTGGGGCGTGATGAAAAACGGCTGCTTGCGCGGCTTACCACTGGTATCGGTGTCGCGCAGCCACTCATACCAGCCATCGGCCGGGATCAAGCAGCGCCGCTTGGCGAAGGCACGCTTGAACGGCGCCTTGTCCGGCACGCTCTCGGCGCGGGCGTTGAACATCCGGTTCCCCGCCGACAGATCCTTCGCCCACGAGGGCACCAGCCCCCACCGAGCGATCCGCAGCTGCCGGACCGAGACCGCCTGCGCGCCGTCGGCCACCGGCTCGGCTTCTTCGGGCTGAGTTGCTTCGGGGGGTGCCTCGGGCTGGGCTCCTTCGGGCGTGGCCACCACGGATTTGTGCGGTACCCGGTTGACAACCGTGCGCACCGATTTCGTCGGTGCCACGTTGTAATCGGGCTCGAAGCTGCCGGCATCGGCCGCTTCCACAGCGTCGAACTCGCTCAAAAGATCGGAGGTCGACTTGGTCGATACGTACCGCCCACACATGCGACTGGACGTTACCGGCAGACTGTCAACATGACATCCGGCGAACCCCGCAGCGCTCCCGCCGCCGGCGCACCTGCCCCAACGGCGCCCTCCGCCGGCGGCTGGCGGGCACCCCGGTCCCCCGGCCGGCTGGCAGCGACGGTCGAGCTTCCGGGCTCGAAGTCACTGACCAACCGGATGTTGATCCTGGCCGCACTGTCGAGCAGCCCGACCAGGATCACCGCGCCATTGCGGGCGCGCGACACCCTGTTGATGGCCCAGGCGCTGCGTGCCCTGGGAGCGTCGGTCATCGACTCCGGGCCGGACTGGATCGTCACCCCCGCCCCACTGCGAGGCGGCCCGGTGGACTGTGGCCTGGCAGGGACTGTGATGCGTTTCGTGCCGCCGATCGCGGCGCTGGCATCCGGTGACAGCCGCTTCGACGGTGATCCGCAGGCCCGGCTGAGGCCGATGGTCACCCTCATCGACGGGCTGCGCCAGGCCGGCGTAGAGATCGACGACGGCGGGACGGGCAGGCTGCCGTTCACGGTCGCAGGCCAAGGGAGCGTTCCTGGCGGACGGGTAGAGCTCGACGCCTCCGCGTCCTCACAGTTCGTCTCCGCGCTGTTGCTGGCCGGCGCACGGTTCGACAAGGGTGTCGAGATAGTCCATGTGGGCGGTCCGCTGCCGTCCCTGCCACACATCGCCATGACGCTGGCGGTGCTCCGATCAGCGGGCGTCACGATCGACGACTCACAAGCCAACAGGTGGCGGGTCGGGCCGGCCGAGATCAACCTGCCGGACACCGTGATCGAACCCGACCTGTCCAATGCCGCGCCGTTTCTCGGTGCTGCGCTGATCTCGGGTGGATCGGTGACGATCCCCCGCTGGCCGAGCCGGACTACCCAAGCAGGTGACGCGCTTCGCGCGCTGCTGGCCGATCTCGGTGCCCGGGTCGAGCTTCGTGGCGACGGGTTGACGGTGACCGGAACCGGGCGGATTCAGCCGCTCACCGCCAACCTGGGCGACGTGAGCGAGTTGACCCCGGTACTTGCCGCGTTGTGCGCACTTGCCGACGGTGAATCGCGCCTGTCGGGCGTCGCGCACATTCGCGGTCACGAGACCGATCGGCTGGCTGCGATCCGCGCCGAGCTGACCGGGCTGGGTGGTGACGTCGAGGAGACGGCCGACGGCTTGGTCATCCGTCCGGCTCGCCTGCACGGCGGTGAGTGGCACGCCTACGCCGATCACCGGATGGCGCAAGCCGGAGCGCTGCTCGGCCTGACCGTGGATGGCGTTGTCGTCGACGACATCGCCTCGACGACCAAGACCATCGCCGACTTCCCGGCACTGTGGTCCGACCTGCTCTCCCAGGTCTCCCGGACCGGGGCATAGAGGCGGTCTGGTGGCCAGGCGGGACACCCGGCGGATGGACGAGGACGACGTCCGGACCCGGCCCTCCCCCAAAGGATCACGAGCCCGGACCAAACAGCGCCCGGCGCATGCCAACGCCGCTTCAGGCATGGTGCTGTCCGTCGACCGCGGTCGATACGGCGTACTGCTGGATACCGATGACGTACTGCTGATCACCATGCGCGCCCGCGAGCTGGGCAGGACGGCGATCGCGGTCGGCGATCGGGTCGAGGTGGTGGGCGATCTGACCGGTCTTCCGGACACCCTGGCGAGGATCGTGCGGGTCTCCGAGCGGGAGACCGTCCTGCGCCGGACGGCCGATGACAACGATCCCTACGAGCGGGTCATCGTCGCGAACGCAAACCAGCTCATCATCGTCACGGCACTGGCCGACCCACCCCCTCGATACGGGCTGATCGATCGCGCGGTGGTCGCGGCGCTGACCGCTGGCCTGGAACCGATCCTGCTGCTGACCAAGGCCGATCTCGCCTCGCCCGATGCGGTTCTGGCCAATTACCGCGAGCTCGACATCCCAGCGGTCGTGACGTCCAAGGGCGGCGATCTGGAGGAGATCCGTGCCTTGCTGGATGGCAAGGTCTCTGTGTTCGTCGGGCATTCCGGCGTCGGCAAGTCGACTCTGGTCAACAGCTTGGTGCCCGGCACCGGACGCAGCACCGGCGTCGTCAGCGGTATCGGAAAAGGACGCCATACCTCCACCTCCGCGGTGGCGATCGCTCTGCCGGAACCCTTGCACGGCTGGGTGATCGACACACCGGGATTGCGCTCGTTCGGCCTGGCCCACGTGACGGCTCAGGACCTGTTGTGGGCCTTTCCCGATCTCGAGGACGGCGCGGTGCAATGCCCCGGTGGCTGTGAGCACCTGTCTGCCGAGGACGGCTGCCGGCTGGATGCCTGGGTAGCAACAGGGCATTCCGGTCCGGCCAGGCTGGCAGCCTTTCGCCGGCTCCTGGTCAGCAGGAATGACCTCGGCGAGCCGTAGCCGCTAGCGTCAGCCCAGCCGGCCTGACGCGCTTAAG
>JAVEES010000061.1 GCA_030840285.1 Pseudonocardiales bacterium | reverse complement strand
AAACGCAGTTTCGTTGCCGCCGGGAACCGGAAGCTCGCCCTCTTCGCAGAAAGTGGGCTGCACGTCGACGATGAGCAAAGCGCGGGCCATGGTGCGGTGCTCCTCCCGTTTTCGGTGGTCTTCTGGGTGCTGTTTTGGTGATCATCTCGCGTTTTTGGTCGCTCTTCCGGTGATCATCTCGCGTTTTCGGTCCTTGGGTTCACGTAGTCGTCGCAACAGCCTGGATGATCCGGAGATGTTGCGATGTGGGTTGGTGGTAGGCGGCCGATGTCGGCCGAGGTGCGTGCACGGTTCTGGGCGGCGCGTGCCGGGGGTTTGGTGAGCGCGGATGCGGCGGCCGTTGCGGGGGTCAGCGCGAATGCTGGCGCGATGTGGGTGCGTGCGGCCGGGGGGATACGGCCGCGTCGTGTGGCGCCCGCCTCGGTGAGGTTCTTGAACCAGTGCGAGCGGGAGGAGATCGCGCTGGGCCTGGCGCAGAAGCAGACGCCTGCTCAGATCGGGCGGCGGATCGGGCGACATCCCTCGACGGTGGCTCGCGAGATCGCCCGCAACTGCCGCGCCAACGGCGACTATCGTGCGATGGCCGCCGACCGCAGCGCCCAGCTGCGGCGAGCACGGCCCAAACCCGCGCGGCTGGCTGTGCACGGCGAACTGCGGGGCGAGGTGCAGGCCCGGTTGGGCAAGAAGTGGTCGCCGGAGCAAATCTCGCGCACGCTGAGGCAGGACTTCCCCGACCGGCCGGAGATGTGGGTGTCGCACGAGACGATCTACCAGTCGATCTACGTCCAGTCCCGCGGTGCGTTGCGCCGCGAGCTAGCCGTATGCCTGCGCACCGGCCGTGCGATCCGCCGCCCCAAGCGCCGCGCCGAGGAACGCCGCGGCCGGATCAAGGACATGGTCCTGATCAGCGAGCGGCCCGCCGAGGTGGCCGATCGGGCAATCCCCGGCCACTGGGAAGGCGACTTGATCATCGGCAAGAACGGTGCCTCGGCGATCGGCACCCTGGTCGAACGCACCACCCGCTGCTGCCTGCTGCTGCATCTGCCCACCGAGCACACCGCGGAGGCTGTCAGCGCCGCGATGCTGGCCACCGTCGCTACCCTGCCGCTGCAGCTGCGTCGTTCCCTGACCTGGGACCAAGGACACGAGATGGCCGGCCACGCCGCCATCACCACCGCCACCGAGATGAAGATCTACTTCTGCGACCCGCACAGCCCCTGGCAGCGCGGCAGCAACGAGAACACCAACGGCCTGCTGCGCCAGTACTTCCCGAAGGGCACCGACCTGTCCGTGCACACCCGCGACCATCTGGACTTCGTCGCCGCCGAACTCAACGCCCGCCCCCGCAAGACCCTCGGATGGCAGACTCCAGCACAAGCCCTCAACAAACTGCTATTGCGATGACCGACTGAATCCGCCGACATCTAACGCGAGTTGATCAACGAGATTGGGACGAGGGTTGATCAACGAGATTCCGGGACGGGACGACGGTTGATCGCGCCCAGCCTCAGGCACTGCGAAGCGAGGCTCGCAGCGGATCTCCCGCGGTGCGCGGAAGGGACACCGCCCCGATGGCAGCCATTCCCACCAAGGCGCCCAGCACCACGAAGGCAGATCGGTAGGCGAGCGTACCGGCGAAGAACACCTGGCTGATCCGCAGTGCAACGACCGCGACGGCAACACCCAAGCCCTGTGTCAGTTGCTGAATCGTCGCGGCCAGGGTGTTGGCATTGTTCATCGCGGGCTGCTCGACATCGGCGAAGGCAATGGTGTTGTACGCCGAAAAGCCGATGGAACGGAACGCACCGCCGGCCACCAGAAGCAGCGCGATAACGGGCACCGGTGTCCGCGCGGACAGCAACGCGCAGGCCGCGATGCATACCATCGCGGCCAGTGTGGCGATCACCAACGTCACCCGGAATCCGAAGCGATGCAACATCGGTGTGGTCAGCGGCTTGATCGCGAGGTTGCCGACGAAGACGAACAGCACGATCAGGCCAGCCCTTGCCGGAGTCCAGCCGAACCCGTCCTGAAACATCAGCGGCAACAAGAAGGGCACCGCGCTGATTGCCGCCCGGAAGATCGAGCCACCGGCGTGGGCGGCCCGAAAGGTCGTCGTACGCAGGACGTCCAGCGCCAGCAGCGGATGGGGCGTCACCCGCAGGTGCCTGACGGTCAAGGCGCCGACACCCACCGCGGTTATGGCGAAAAGAACTATCGGAAGCCATCGGGGCTGCGGCTGGCCGAGCAGAGCCGCGAGGTACATCAGGCTGCCCAGCCCGACGGCCGAGCCGATGAAGCCTGCCCAGTCGAGCCGCCGACCGGTGACTCCGACTGTGGACGGCATCAGCTTGCAGGCAGCCACCACCGCCACCACACCCAGCGGCACGTTGATGAGGAAGATCCAATGCCATGACGCGTAGGTGGTGAGCAGGCCACCAATGGCGGGCGCCAGGATAGGCGCGACCAGCGCCGGCCAGGTCAGGTAGGCGATCGCTCTGATCATGTCCTGCTTTCCGACAGCGCGTAACACCACCAGCCGCCCGACCGGCACCATCATCGCGCCGCCGATTCCCTGCAGGATCCTCATGACGACAAGCTCGCCCAGGCTGTTGCTGGCGGCGCAGAGCAGGGACGCCGCCGTGAAGACCACGATCGCGCCCACGTACGTCCTGCGGGCCCCGAGCCGATCGGCCAGCCATCCGCTGATCGGGATCAGGACCGCCAGCGTGAGCAGGTAGGCCGTCAGGCAGACGCCGATCTCAGACGATTGGACGCCGAAGGAACGCGCCATCTGCGGTGCGGCCGTCGCGAGGATTGTGCCGTCCAGGTTCTCCATGAAGAAGGTCCCGGCCACCAGAAGCGCGAGACCGGTCGGCAGGCCCTCCTCACGCACGCTGGTCACCCGCCGAGTTTAGTTGCGGCCCGTTGCTGATCAGGCATGGCCGTCAGCCTCGATCAGCCGGGTATCGCTACTCCCGCCGCGGCAAGGACCACGCCGGCGGCGGCCGCCGCGAGCAGTGTGAGCACGACCCCTCGGCGAAACGCGAACAGCAGGGCAGCGGCGCCGGCGAGAACGGCGAACTGCCACGCCTCACCGAGAGCAAGCGCAAGCGGGACCGCGGAGCCCAGGATTGCCCCGATCGCGGCCGGACCCGCTCCGTCCAGGAACGCGCGTACCTCGTCGTTGCTACGAAGCCGATCGAAGTGGCGGGCGCCGAGCAGGATGAAGGCGAACGAGGGCGTGAAGGCAACCGCTGAGGCCAGCAGGCCGCCCACCACCCCGGCCGCCGCGTAGCCGACCACAGCGACGGTCTGTACGACCGGGCCCGGCGTGATCTGGCCCAGGACGACGGCGTTCAGGAACTGCGCGTCCGTCATCCAGCGGTAGTGATTCACCGCATCGCCCTGCATGAGCGGGATGATCACGAATCCCCCGCCGTAGGACAGCGCCCCCACCTTCAAGCCAACCCAGACAACCGAAACCAGCACGCCCGAGGTCATCCCTACGCCCGCGATCGCGGGCAGCGACAGCGTCCCCGGGCGACTGGTCCGCAGTCGCGGCGAGCGCCTGACCAACTCAATCGCTCCAGATGCGAGCAGGACGAATACCAGCCACGCCCCGATCGTCGCGGCGGCAAGCCCTCCCGCGACCAGGTAGCCGGCCCACCGCAGCCGGCTGGCACGTCGGGCACGGTTCCAACTCGCGGGCATCAGGCTGGCCGCGGCCTGGACGGCGACCGCTGCCACCGCCGCGCCGGCCCCCGCCCCTGCGGCCGTTATCCATCGCGGCGGCGCACCGCTCAGGAACAGCGCGGCGAGCAGCAGGATGACCAGCAGCCCCGGGAGGATGAACGCCAGCCCTCCGACGACCGCGCCAAGTCGTCCTCGTACCCGCCAGGCGCAGAAGATCGAGAGTTGCGTCGATGCCGGTCCCGGCAGCAAGTTACAGGTCGCGATCGCGTCCTCGAACTCGACCGGCTCCAACCAGCGCCGCCGCTCGACGCACAGCTCCCGCAGCAGCTTGATGTGCGTCGGCGGACCGCCGAATCCGATGCAACCTATCCGCCCCCACTCCCGCACCATGAGCAGCAGGCTCGGTACGGGGTTGGTTGCGCCGGGCTCCTCAGCGGCTGCACCCGGCATGTCAGTGAGCTTATGGGGTTGCGCGCAGCAATCGCCGAAAGCCCGATCAGGACCCCACAATCAGTCAGGACGATCTCAGCCCAGGTATTTCTGCCACGGGCCGCGGATCGCGAAGACGTGGCCCGGTTCCTGGACGTTGCCGAACAGCACCGTGCCGTCGGGCGAGAAGGTCGGCCCGGTCATCTCGCTGTAGACGTTGCCGCCGAGCGCGCTCTGCTCGAGCACGATCTGGTTCCGCACGATGGCCTGGGCACCCGTCTCGCGGCTCCAGCTCAGCATGTGGTTGGCGGTGTTGCCGTCCTCGGTGAGGATCAGGCTGCCGTACGGCGAGACGTGACAGCCATCGGGACCGTCGAAGGCCAGATCCAGGCTCAGCCCGAGCGCCTGCTCCCAGCTCGGGGATTCCACATGCAGCTTCTCGCTGTACGGGAAGTACGCCATCAGCGTCAGCGTCTGGCTGGCGTAGTCGTAGTACCACAACTGGCCGTCGTGCTTGGTCGCGTCAGCAGGCAAATCGCTTGCACCGAAGGCGAAACTGGCTACGAAGTACATGCCCTTGCTGTCACCCCAGGCGCCCTCGAGCTTCTTGGAGTGGGTTACTTCGCCGGCGGCGAACTGCTTGCGCAGCGAGGTCGTGCTCGCATGGCGGTCAGGCACGGTCTTCCATCTTGTGGCGAACGGCCGGCCGATCTGAGCGGCGGTGACATATGCCAGATCGGGCAGCACGCTGCCGTCCCCGGTCAGCACGACGAGCGCATCCAGCGTGCCGTCGTTGTCCTTCAACGAGTTTGCGATATACGGCTTGAGCCGGTATCCCGCCGGGGCCGTCCACCGATACAGCAGTCCGGTCGGCCCGCTGGCGTCTTCGGTGAGGTAGACCCGTTCACGCGACGGTTCGATGACCACGGCCTCGTGCGGGGCGCGGCCCCACGCCTTGATCGGCAGCGGTGACTGCTTGCCGGGGCGCTCGGCGAAGACCTCGAAGACGTAGCCGTGGTCCTTGGTCAGCGTGCCCGTGCCGGCACGTGCCTCGGTCTCCTCGCAGGTCAACCATGATCCCCAGGGAGTCGGTCCGCCCGCGCAGTTGCTCGCTGTGCCGGAGAGCCCGACCCATTGCGAAAGGCGATGACCGGCCCGAGTGGTCTCGATGACGGTGCAGCCGCCGCCGAGCAAGCCGGCGTCATAGACGGTTCCCTCGACGTGCGGCACCGGCTGCGGGCTACCCGCCCCGGCCTCGTGGTTCTGGATGAGCCGCAGCGTGGAACCGAGCTCCACCGCGGTGGTGCCGTCTGGGCGTTCGGGCGTCTTGCCGATGAGTTTTCCGGTGCCGTCATGAATATCGGTCTCACCCGAGATCGCGACGACCTCGTAGGAGAAACCCTCGGGCAGCGCCAGCAGAGCGTTCGGTGCGGATACCAGCGGTGGGAACAGCGGGTTGGCCGCGCGCTCGTCGCCTGAGGGCCGCTCGTCGCCTGAGGGCCGCTCGTCGCCGGACGGCCGCTCGGCGCCGGACGGGGCCGCCAGCAGCGCTTCCAGACCACTGGTAGCAGCGAGGGTTCCAGCGCTGACAAGCGCGCCGCGGCCCAGCAGTTGTCTACGGGAAATGGACATCTGATCTCCTAGATCGGCACATGATCGTCGATTAACGGATCGGGATAACCTTTGCGAAGCATCTTGGCCAGCGGGTGAACAGCGCACAAATGGGAGTTTGCTGTGCACTGGCTAGTTGTTTCCAAAGACTCGCAAGCGGGGTCAGCTTGCGAACGGCACCCGGGTCCAGCTCAAGACGTTCTTGTCGGCGGGGTCGATGGTGACCCGAAGGTAGTTGTTGACCCCCGTTGACCCGTCGATGGTGATCCGCGAGAGGTTCGGAACCGGGTTGGCGATTCCGTAGAACGAGAGCCACTTCGAGCCGGCCCCGAGCGGCTGGTCGCTGTTGTAGACGTGGCTGTCGCCGTTGAACAGGTAGACCGGGCCGTGGAAGGCGGCGGACTCCTGGGCGATCGCCTTCACAATGGGCTGGAAGGCGAAGTAGTCCGCGAAGCTCGGATTGGTGACCGTCGGGTCGAACATGTCCGCCTGGGTCAGCAGCACAACCGAGCGGCTGTGGCGGGCGTTGGCCCTTGCGAACGTGTCATGGATGCTCTGGATGACCGCGGCAGTACGGCCAAGCACCTCCGAGGTCTGCTCCGGGGTGGGGCCGGTGTTGCCGGTCCACGGGGCGAGGCTGTTGTTGCTGCCGACGATGTGCAGGGCGGCGAAGGAAACGCCGTCCCGGCTGTAAGTGACATCCTCCGGGTAACCCTGGTCGGCCTGCGAGTCCACGTGCACTGGATTCTTGCCGAGCGTGTAGCCCGGGTTGGGGAAGAAGTCCTCGCGAATCTTGGCCAGCCGTTCCAGCGGGTTGTACGAACCGTTGTTCGGCCGGTGGCAGTCTGTCCATTCATTGTCGCCCACGGTGTAGACCAGCGGATCCTCGAAGGTGTCGAACTGGGCCCTCACCTGAGCGAAGTAGGCGTCGCTGCAGACCGACGAGCCGGACTTGATGTCGCCGAGGTGGTCCACGAATTGCACTGCCGGGTCGGCGTTGATCTGCTTGATCACGTTAGGAAAGTTAGCGATCTGCGCGTCACCGTAAGGGATATCTCCGATAACGGCGAAGGTGTACTTGCCGCTCCCGTCCTGTCCGGCGCCCTCTGGACGGTCGGTAGCACCCGCGGTGCTGATCGACCCAGACATGATCGCCGCCGCGACCGCGGTGGTGACCGCCAGTGAAACGCGTGAGAATCTCATGACTTCCTCCTGTGTAGGTGACAGGGGACAGCCTCACGACGGGTGGTGAACCGGCGGTGAATTCCGCGCTGACAACGGTGGAATTCGAACCCGCTTAACAACAGCCGTCGGGCAGCAGGCGGCTCAACCCGACGAGTACGGCCTGCGCAGCGTCAGCTCGGTGTCGTTCAGCTCGAGATCGTCCCAGTCCAGAACCCGAACCGGACGGCTGAGCCGTGAGACCACGGCCCGGATCAGCCAAGGGCCGGTCTGTTCGGGGCGGTGGTAACCGAGCAGCGAACCAGTGCGTCGCGAAGTCACGACGACCGACTGAACCCTGGGCGCGTTCATCGAACCCCGCAGCGGCCCGTCCTGGACGCAGCGCAGATCGGTCACGATGCCCAGGTCCTGGCCCCGAGGGTCACGGACCGGCAGTCCCAGAATGTCACTCGCCTTCATGGGTGCTCCCCGGAATGCGGTCGATGATGTGGCGATCGACCCACGCCTCCAACGGCGCCACCCGCAGCTCATCAGCCCGGCGCGCGATGGTGATGGCACTGCCGATGTCGGTTACCTCAGCGAAGTCGATCCGGGGCACCAGCAACTCCGCCGGCGTGGCCAATCGTGCGGCAATCGCGGCGAACCAGCGACCCAACCGGCCGCCCAGTCTCGGGCCGACTGCGCGCGGGCCGACGAGGATGGCGATGACGTAGGGCCGGCCGAGACCGTCGAATTCGAGCTCGAGATCATCGACCTTGCAGACCAGCCGGTGGTCCCGATCTTCTACCTGCCGATCCATCAGATGCAGGTGCAGGTCGAGAATTCGAGCGACTGCCATAGCTACTGCCCTGCTTTCGTCAGCAACATCAGCGGTATCGCCGCGGCGGCAGCGATCAGGACGAGGATGAGGAAGATCGTTCCGAGCAGGTTGGACATCCGCCCGTTGACCTTGTCCTGCATGTAATCCGGGTCATTGCAGATCACCAGGATAGGAAAGTACGTCAATGGTAGTGCGACCGCTGAGAAGACGACGGAGTATTCGGTGACCGTGATCGGATTGACGGTCGTCAGGACCCCACCGACCGCGATGATGACCGACAGCAGGACGACTAGGTGGAACCGTGCTGCCTGCCGTGGCCGGACGTACTTTCCCCATTGCCAGCCGAAGTATTGGGAGATTGTGTATCCGCACGACAACCCGGTTTCCAGCGCGGCGCCGAACGTCGCGGCAACGAATCCGAGGATGGCCACCGCAAGGCCCAGCTTTCCGGCGGCGACGGCGACGGGCAGCCCGACGCCGGCGAGTGAGTCGACCTGAATGTTTCGGGGAAGCAGGACGAGGGCAGCACCCGCTGCGATCGACAGCGATAGCAGCCCACCGAGTGGAAAGCCGATGAAGACATTGATCCGGGACGTGCTGATGTCCTGCTTGCTCCAGTGTTCTTCCACGCCACCGGAGGAGAAGAAGAACACCTCGTACGGAGTCATCGCGGCACCGAACAGCGCTATCGCGTAATAGAAGTAGGAGAGCAGGCCTTCTTTATCGGGCTTGTGCGGAAGGGCGATCTGGTGAATGAGGTCTGTCCATGAGGGATTCAGCTTCCACACCGCAATCGAAAAGACGACGAGCGCAAGACCGAGAAGCCCGAACACGTTCTCCAGCATGGAGAACTTGACCCGCCAGATGATCAACCAGACTGCCAGGCCCGCGATCGGCACCCACAGCAGGTAATTGACGCTCGTCGCCAGCTCGATCGACAGCGCGATGCCACCGACTTCGGCGGTAAAGGTGAGCACCGTGACCAGAAACGAGGCGATCAGATTCGCCAGCCCGAACCTCGGGCCGAGCCGTTCCCGGACGAGATCAAAGGTACCCCGGCCGGTGACCGCAGCGACCCGGCCGGACATCTCGGCGAACAAACAGATCCCGACGACGCCCACGATGGTTGCCCACGCCAGTGAAAGCCCGAACCTCGACCCGACCAGCCCGTTGGTTACCAGGTCACCGATATCGACGAAGCCGCCGATGGCTGTCAGGATTCCCAGCGCGACCGCCAACAAGCGCTTCATGCCGAGGGATCCTCACCGAGCGAATTCAGCTCCTTGACGACGTCCGCAAGGCTGGCGTTGATGGCAGCTAGCTGCCGAGCGTCATTACGGCGGGCGGCAATACGCAACTTCGCCAAGCCGTCTGCGCCGTCAGTGAGCACCTGGTCCAGCTTGTCGCGAACCTTGTCGGCCTGCTCGGAATCGGGTGGCTGAATGGAGTCGAACGTCGTCTGGATAGACGAGA
>JAVEES010000059.1 GCA_030840285.1 Pseudonocardiales bacterium | reverse complement strand
GACCGCGCGGCCGTCGAGTCCTGGAGCGCGGACGGGTGGCAGCCGCTGCACCTTGCCGCCTTCTTCGGCAGGGCCGAGTCGGCTCGGGTGTTGTTGGACGCCGACGCACCGGTGAACGAGACCTCGCGCAATGCCATCGGCGTGCAGCCCCTGCACGCGGCTTGCGCCGGTCGGCACTCCGAGGTGGTGTGGATCCTGATCGCCTCCGACGCCGACGTGTCAGCTCGGCAGCCGCGGGGCTGGACCCCGTTGCACTCGGCCGCCCACAACAACGATGCCGCGTCGGTGAAGGCCCTGCTGGCGGCCGGAGCGGATCCCGATGTGCCCAACGACGAGGGGATCACAGCGCGAGGGTTGAGCCAGGATCCGGACGTCCTGGCGCTCTTCGACCGAACTGAGCCTTCATGACGGAGCTCATCGGGCGGCTGCGCCGTCAACCGAACGCGGTGCTGCTGGCCGTGCAGCTACTCGGGGTGCTGATCTACCCGTTCTTCGGCCAATCCCGGGCGGGGTCGGGAGCGGTGTCGATGTTCGGGCTGCTGGTGCTGGCGCTGGCTGTCTGGTCGGTGGAAACCACCACCTGGACGGTCTGGGCATCGATCGGCTTGGGAGCGCCCGCGGCGTTGTTCGCGGTCTTGGAGGTCTTCTCCGACTCACACACCATCGCCGGGATCGGCTCGGCCTTCGCGGCGGCCTTCTACTTCTA
The DNA here is from genome assembly GCA_030840285.1 of Pseudonocardiales bacterium. Lineage (GTDB taxonomy): Bacteria > Actinomycetota > Actinomycetes > Mycobacteriales > Jatrophihabitantaceae > Jatrophihabitans_A. The sequence goes on along the minus strand of JAVEES010000059.1, from coordinate 3,256 downwards.
CGCGGCGGGCAGCCTGATCACCTACATGCTGGCCGACCGCACCGTGACACGGGACGAGCTGTTCGGCATCGGGGCGACCTTCACGCTGCTCGCCTGGGCGTTCGCGCACCTGTTCACCGTCGTGCAGATCCTGTGGCCCGGTTCGTTCGTCGCGGCCAACCCAGCCGGTGACCGAAGCTGGATGGAACTGCTGTTCCTCAGCTTCACAACGCTGTCCTCCACCGGCCTCAGCGACGTCGTGCCCGTGCTTCCGCACGCCCGCAGCGCCGTGATGATCGAGCAACTGGCGGGCCTGGCCTACATCGCGATGATCGTTTCGTGGATGGTGGGCCTCACGGTGACCCGGTCCCGCGGCAGTTATCCCGGCAGGCCGGACGAGCCACCGCCGAGCTAACTGATGTTCGCGCCGAACAGGTGGCCGATCCCGTAGGTGATCGCGGCGGAGCACAAGCCGACCAGCAGCTGCCGGCTTCCGGCGTACCACCAGGCCCGGGAGGTGAAGCGCGAGGTGATCGCGCCGGTGATGAACAGCGCTGACAGTGCCAGGACGGCGGCCAGCGGCAGCATGTGCGCGCCGAAGAAGAAGGGCACCAGCGGGACGAAGGCGCCGACGGAGAAGGAGACGAACGACGATCCAGCGGCCAGCGGAGCATTGGGCAGGTCGTGGATGTCTACGCCGAGCTCCTCCTGCGCGTGGATTTCCAGGGCCTGTTCCGGGTCGGCGGAAAGCTGCTCGGCGACGAGCTTGGCGAGGTCTGGATCGACCCCGCGGTTGACGTAGATCTGGGCGAGTTCGGCGATCTCGGCCTCGGCGTTGTGCAGCAGCTCGGCGCGCTCGACCTCCACCTCGGCCTGCATGGACTCGTTCTGGCTGCGGACCGAGATGTACTCGCCGGCGCCCATCGAGAACGCGCCGCCGAGCAGTCCGGCCACGCCCGCGACCAGCACCGGCTTGGCTGTGTTGCTAGCCGCGGATACAGCTGCGATCAGCGCGAAGTTCGACACCAGGCCGTCCACGACGCCGAACACGGTCGGGCGCAGCCAGCCGCCCGAGACATCTCGGTGTTCGTGACCTATCTCGAAGTCGGAGTCACCGATCGGGTGGTCCAGCCCGGGTTTCGTCATCCGTCGATCCTAGATCCGCCCCGTCCGTGGCCCCGGACTCAGGACTGCCTAACTCCGCCGGTTCGGGCTGATCCGGCTGCTCGGGCTGCTCGGCGGGCGGCACGCTGGCCACGCTGCGGGGCTTGCCTCGCTGGCGCAGGAACAGTGCGAGCCCGCCGAGGAAGACGAGGATCGCCACCCAGTCGTTGAGCCGCATACCGAGGATGTGGTTGGCATGGTCTGAGCGCATCGCCTCGATCCAGAAGCGGCCGGCCGTGTAGCCCATGACGTAGAGCGCGAACACCTGGCCCCGCGCCAGCCGGAATCTTCGGTCCGCCCAGAGCAGCAGGGCGACGATGGCAAGATTCCACAACAGCTCGTACAGGAACGTCGGATGGTAATAGCCACAGACCGACTGGCCGATGTTTCCGAACGAACAAGGTTGCGGCCGACCCGTCGCGACGTCCATGTCGTGAATCTGCAATTTCCAGGGAACCGAGGTCGCTCTGCCGTAGAGCTCGTTGTTGAACCAGTTCCCCAGCCTTCCCAGGGCTTGAGCAAACAGCACTCCCGGCGCTGCCGCGTCGGCGAAGGTGACGAAGTTGAGCCGGTGGCGGCGGCAGCCGATGTAAGCGCCGGCCGCACCGAGCGCGACGGCGCCCCAGATGCCCAGCCCGCCGTCCCAGATCTTCAGCGCATCGATCGGATGGCGGCCGGCCTGGAAATACAGCTCCGGATCGGTGATCACGTGATAGAGCCGGCCGCCGATGATGCCGAAGACGATTGCCCAGCCCGCGACATCGCTCACCTGGTGCTCCGCGCCACCACGCGCGCGCCAGCGCCGATCGGTGAGATACAACGCGGCGACGATGCCGGCGACGATGCAGAGGGCGTAGATGTGAATGGGCAGCGGGCCGAGCTTGATCACGCTGACCGTCGGGCTGGGGATGGCTGCCTCGATACGCTGCACCCGGTAACCGTAGACGGCGTGGATCGCGATGCGTCCTACGGTGCGCCTGTGAGATGCCCTCGCCGAGCTCTGCTCGGGTGGTAATAAAGTCGGATCGGAAGAAGATCCGCGACCACCGGCGCGGCAGATCTAAGGGATTGCAATGGCTGCTCGGCAATGCCTGGCCGTGATGGTCGAGCGTAACGGCGGGTCAGACGTGCTGGCTGTCTGTCCGATCGAGATCGCGGACCCGGGGCCGGGCCAGATCATGGTCCAGCTGGCCGCCGCCGGCGTGAACTTCATCGACGTCTACCAGCGAGAAGGTACCTACCCGATCGCCACCCCGTTCGTCCTGGGCAGTGAGGGCGCTGGCGTGGTCGTGCAGGTCGGTGCCGAGGTAACAGACTTCAGCGTGGGAGACGTCGTCGCCTGGGCGCACCACCGGGGCAGCTTCTCCACTTTGGTGGTGCTGCCCGCCGAGGTTGCCGTCCCGGTACCGGACGGCCTCGACCCCGAGCTTGCCGCCGCCGTTATGTTGCAGGGCCTCACCGCCCACTATCTGGTGAACTCGACCTATGCGGTGCAACCGGGCGACCGCATCCTGATGCATGCCGCGGCCGGCGGTGTCGGTCAGCTGCTTACCCAGCTCGCAAAGGCGAAGGGTGCCTCGGTGATCGGCACGGTATCGACCGACGCCAAAGCAGCGAAGGCTCGTGCGGCTGGCGCCGACCACGTCATCAACTACAGCGAGGTGAGCGATGTCGCCGCTGCGGTCCGTGAACTGACCGCGGGCGAGGGCGTGGCAGTCGTGTACGACGGCGTCGGAAAGCAAACCTTCGAGGCTTCGCTCAAGTCGTTGCGGATACGCGGAATGCTCGCGCTGTTCGGCGCCGCGAGCGGTCAGGTGCCGCCCTTTGACCTGCAGCGCCTGAATGGCCTCGGTTCGCTCTTCGTCACCCGTCCGACGCTGGCCCATTACGTGCTGACCCGGGAGGAATTGCTATGGCGCAGCGCAGAAATTCTCGGTGCCGTGGCCGACGGCTCACTCAGGGTGGAGATCGGCGGGCGCTATTCGTTCGCCGATGCCGCTCGTGCCTATGACGACCTCGAGTCCCGCCGCACGACCGGCAAGCTGCTGCTGATTCCCTGACAGCGACCGTCTCTCGCTTCTGGCGTGGAGTCCGTGCCTGCACGGACTCCACG
>JAVEES010000054.1 GCA_030840285.1 Pseudonocardiales bacterium | reverse complement strand
CTGCCCAGCCCAGGACGTGCTCGAGTGGCATGCCGGCCGCTCGACGATCGACCATCGCGGCGAGGTCTTCGAACGTTTGTGCCGCCTGCACGAGCAGCTGCGCTTCGTCCTCTGCGTAGACACAGCCGACGGCTCGAAGCCGGGTAACGACGGCTGATCGAGAGTGCGGCGAGGTGAGAATTGACAAGAGAACCTTTCCGGATGCGAAAGGGCGCTCTCCCGGTTACCTATGTCCGGTGAACCGCACGACCATGAGATAAGAGCACCCAGCCTGAGATTGCGGTAATGGGTCTCACCTCCCTGGTCCAGTGCATCGATGGCAAACGCACACCAGTCGTTAACGCTACCCCCAACATTCTCCGAATCGGCCCCGCCGTAATCACCAGGTCCGCCTACCGTCCCGGGAACGGGCTAGCGTGCGGCCGCATCCAGAAAAAGCGGGCATTCTTGATAAGCCCGGCGCCCGCGGTGCGGCAAACGTAGGATTCGGGTATGACCGCAGCCGCCCGTCCCGCGCCCGGTCGGGGCGCGCCCGTGGAGGGTGGCGTTGCTGCTTCGACGCCCCCGGCGGTGCAGGCTGCCCCGCTCAGCGATGCCGAGCGTGCCTTCTGGATGGCGTTCACCCGGGCGCTGATCGTGGTTCCCCGCGTGCTGGATGCCGAGCTGATCGCGGAGCAGCACCTGTCCATGACCGAATACGTCGTGCTGATGCACCTGTCCGAGGCGGCGGATCGGCGGCTGCGGATGAGCGAGCTGGCCGGACGCTGCGCCCTGTCGCTGAGCGGGATGAGCCGCGTGGTCTCCCGGCTCGCGGTGGATGGTCTGGTTCGGCGAGTGCGCGCCGGAGACGATGCGCGGGGCGCCTTCGCGGTGCTCACCGATGCCGGGCTGGCTCGTCTGGAGGCCGCGTATCCGGACCACCTTGCTTCGGTGCGCCGCCACGTGATCGACCATCTGGAGGGGCTGGACGTCGGTGCGCTTACCGAGGCCCTGAGCCGCTTCGCGACCGGAACGCCATGCGAACCCTGCGCGCCGGTTCCCGAGTGCCGCTGACCGCCCAGCAGGGCCGCCGGTGCTCGCGCCAGGCCCAGGAACTGTTCAGGAAAGGTTGCGGAGTTGGCTTCTAGGCCCGCACGGCTAGGCTCTCTGGCAGCGATCACGGACGGACGGAGACCGCGCCAGTGAGGATTCTGCTGATGGGACCGCCCGGTTCTGGCAAGGGCACCCAGGGAATGCGGCTGGCGCAACACTTCGGGATCGAGCACATCTCGGTGGGTGACTTGCTCCGCGATGAGGTCGACAGCGGGACGGAACTGGGTAAGCACGTCGCGGCCACGATGGAGCGTGGCGAGCTGGTTCCGGACGACGTAGTCACCGAGATGGTCACACCGCACGTGGCGCGCGCCGCCGCCAAGGGCGGCTTCATCCTCGATGGTTACCCGCGCACACTGACCCAGGCTGTCTCGGCCCGTCAAGAGGCCGACTCCCTCAATGTCGAGGCTGATGTGGTCGTCTGGCTCGACGTCTCACCGCACACTTTGATCAAACGGCTCGCCGAACGCGCCACCGAGGAGGACCGCCCGGACGACACGGCGGAGACGATCAGCCGGCGGCTGCAGGTGTACGAGGAGGCAACTCGGCCGTTGCTGGATTACTACCAGGGCCGCGGCCTGCTGGTAACGGTCGGAGCCGAGGACGATCCCGAACACGTGCACGCTGCCGTCGTGGCCGCTATCCACGGGAAGCTGGGCGACTGAGCGCCAACCGTGGAGGGCACCGCCGAGCGGCTAGCGTGGCCTGGTGCGACTGACGATTCTGGGCGGCGGCGGGTTCCGGGTACCGCTGGTGTATCAGGCACTGCTGCGTGACGCCGGTGCGGGCCGAGTCGATGAGGTCGTGCTGTTCGACAGCTCGCCGGCCCGGCTCGCCGTCATTGCCGAGGTGCTCCGGCAGCAGGCCAGGGACGTCGAGCGAGCTCCGGTAGTCCAGATCGCCACTGACCTTGCCGATGCGGTGCGCGGTGCGAACTTCGTCTTCGCGGCCGTCCGGATCGGTGGCGTGGCCGGCCGCATCATCGACGAGCGCGTCGCGATAGAGCAAGGGGTGCTCGGCCAGGAGACCGTCGGGGCCGGTGGCATCGCCTACGGGCTGCGCACCGTCCCGTTCGCGCTGGAGGTTGCCCGGACGGTCGCCGAGGTGGCACCCGATGCGTGGCTGATCAACTTCACCAATCCAGCGGGGTTGGTCACCGAGGCGATGCAGGCCGTACTTGGTGATCGGGTGATCGGCATCTGCGACTCGCCCTCGGGGCTCGCTCGCGGAGTGGCGGGCGCGGTCGGTGCCGCTCCCGAGGTGGCTGTCATCGATTACGTCGGGCTCAATCACCTCGGCTGGCTCAGGGCAATCTCGATCGACGGCACTGACCGGCTGCCCAGCCTGCTGTCGGACCCTCTAGCGCTGGCCGGCATCGAGGAAGGCCGCCTGTTCGGTGCCGAGTGGCTGCAGGCCCTGGGCAGTATCCCGAATGAATACCTGCATTACTACTACTTCGCACGCGAGACGCGGCAAGCCGAACAGGCCGCCCCGCGGACCCGGGGCGAGTTCCTGGCCGCACAGCAGGATGCCTTTTACGAAAAGGCGAAAGTCCTTTCGGTCGACGGCGCGTCCGGGGCAGTGCTGAAGCTGTGGCAGGACGTCCGGGCCGAGCGTGACGCGACTTACCTGGAGCAGTCCCGGGCGATCGCCGGAGCCGGTGACCGCGAAGCGCAAGATCTGACCGGCGGCGGATATGAGCAGATCG
>JAVEES010000037.1 GCA_030840285.1 Pseudonocardiales bacterium | reverse complement strand
CACCGCGATGCGCCAGGCCCGGGCCTACCTGCCGGACAAGATCACCCGCATCGCGTCGCCGCACAAGCTCACCGACCCGAAGGCCGGTCCGATGATTGCGGTGCGCCTCAACATCCTGACCCGCAAGACGCTCGGCGGGCTGAACACCGATCTCGATTCGCGCGTGCTCGGCGCGAGCGGCGACCCGATCCCGGGCCTCTACGCGGCCGGCGAGATCGCCGGGTTCGGCGGCGGTGGCGTGCACGGATACCGGTCGCTGGAAGGGACGTTCCTGGGCGGCTGCATCTTCTCCGGACGGGTGGCCGGACGGGCCGCCGCTCGCGCCACCGCCTGAGCGCTCAACCCAGCGCACCGCCTGAGCGCTCAGCCCGGTGGCCGTCCGTGCTGCCGGATCCAGGCATGCATGGCGATGCCGGCGGCGACTCCTGCGTTGATCGAGCGCGTCGAACCGTACTGCGCGATGGACAGGGTCGTGCTCGCCGCCTGATGGGCCTCTTCGGTGAGGCCGGGCCCTTCCTGGCCGAACAGGAAGAGCGTTCGCAGCGGCAGCACGGCCGTCTCGATCGGGACCGAACCTGGTGTGTTGTCGATCCCGACGACGGTGAACCCGCCGGCTCGGGCGTACTCGATGACGTCGGGGACGGAGGGCAGATGCCTCAGGTGCTGGTACCGATCGGTCACCATCGCGCCACGGCGGTTCCACCGCTTGCGCCCGACGATGAGCACCTCGCTGGCCAGGAAGGCGTTCGCGGTGCGCACGACCGTTCCGATGTTCGCGTCGTGCTGCCAGTTCTCGATCGCCACCACGAACTCGTGCCGGTGGGTGTCCAGCTCGGCGACGATCGCCTCGACCGTCCAGTACCGGTAGCGATCGGCCACGTTGCGCCGGTCGCCGTGTTCGAGCAGGGCGGGGTCATAGCGGGGGTCGTCCGGCCAGGGGTGCGGGCAGGGTCCCACACCGACGGTCAGGTCAGGCGTCGCGTCGTCCAGGTCACGGTCCGGATCCGGCGGTGCGGACGATGGCGGCTCGGCCACGTCGCGGATCAGGCCAGCCCGAGGTCGCCCAGGCTGTACGCGGCTCGGCATTCCAGGCCGGCGGCGCGGATGGCATCGCCCGCTCCCCGGTCGACGATCAGGGCAACCCCCACCACGTCGGCACCTGCCTCGCGCAAGGCCTCGACCGCGGTCAACGGGCTGCCGCCGGTCGTCGAGACGTCCTCGACGACAAGCACCCGCCGCCCCGTGACGCTCGGCCCCTCGACCCGCTGCTGCATGCCGTGCTTCTTCTCGGCCTTGCGCACCACGAAGGCGTCCACCTCGCCTGCGGAGGCGTGCATTATCGCTGTGCCGACCGGGTCAGCACCGAGCGTCAGGCCGCCCGCCGCGGCGTAATCCCAATCGGCGGTCAGCTCGCGCAGTACCCGGCCGACCAGCGGGGCCGCCTTGCCGTGCAGGGTGATCCGGCGCAGGTCGATGTAGTAGTCGGCCTCGAGCCCGGATGAAAGGGTGACCTTGCCGTGCACCACGGCAAGGTCGCGGATAAGAGCGAGCAGTTCATCGCGATCGGTCACCGCGCCACCCTATCGACGGGCCATCACCCGGCGTAGCAGCGGGCGTGGTGCCAGGCGGGTAGCCAGCACGATCGTCTTGTAACGCTTGCTCGGGATGCTCACCGGCTTGCCCGCGCGCAGGTCGGCCAGCCCCTCGGCGACCACCCGATCGGCCGTCAGCCACATCCAGCCGGGCAGGTGGCTCATGTCGGTGTTGGCACGCTGGTGGATCTCCGTGTGCGTGAAACCGGGGCAGATAGCGCCGACTCGCACGCCGGAACCTGCCAAGCTCAGGGCGATTCCCTCGCTGAACGAGGTCACCCACGCCTTGGCCGCCGCGTAGGTGACAGCCGCGCCCCGTGGCGTGAACCCGGCGACCGACGAGACGTTGATGATCTCGCCCCTGCCTCGCGGCCGCATCGCGTTCACGGCGGCGTGCGTCAGCCGGAGAACGGCGCGCACGTTGACGTCCAGCAGGCGTTCCTCGTCAGCCAGCGGCGCGTTGCCGAAGCCCCGGTAGAGCCCGATGCCCGCGTTGTTGACGAGGGTGTCGACCGGTTTGTCCTGCTGCCCGATCCGCGCCGCGACAGCCTGGCAGCCACTGTCGCTCGCGAGGTCGGCGGGTAGCACCTCGACATCGACGAGGTATCGCTCGCGCAGTTCTGCCGCCGTGCTCTCGAGTCGCTCGACATCCCGCGCGACCAGCACCAGGTCACGTCCCTCCGCCGCGAGCCGTCGGCTGAACGCTGCCCCGATGCCGGCGCTCGCGCCCGTCACCAGCGCGTAGCCGCTGAGAGCTTCATCGTCGGTAAGAGGCCCGCTGGTCATCCCGAGGATGCCTTGCGCGACTTGGAGCGCGGCCCGCCGCGTTTCGGTGGCTGCGGCGGCTGGTCGGCCGCTGCGGTGCCGGCATCCCCGCCTCGGACCTTGGGACGGGCGGCCGGCTTGGTGGCCTCATCGCCGGCCGGCCTGGTCGCGGCGGACCTTGCTATGGGACGCCGCGGTTTGAACAGCGCGCCGAAGGGAGAACTCGCTGAAGCCGCACCCGGCTTGCGGAAGTACTCCGAGGACTGCCGAAGGAACAGCAGCACGATCGCGGCGAGCGTCGATACGCCCGTAAGGAAAAGAGCGGCGCGCAGCAGGAACGGGTAACCGTGCAACGACAAGGCAGCAACCAGGAACACGTCGCGGAAGACCAGAACGCTCACCACAGCGAAGGTCCACCGCGCCCAGTTCTTTCCGTCCCGGATGTACTTGGCGAGAACAAGGATCATGAACACCGTGGCAAGAGTGAGGAATAACCCCTGCGCGGCGCTCGGGACGGCGGCATGAAGCTGACTTTCCGAGTACTTCGGGTTCAGCTGGCGGGCCCGATCGAGGAGCTGCGAGTGATACGGAAAGTCCAACAGGCCCGCGGCGAGTGAAAACGCGCACCGCGCGAAGATGGCATAGATCGCCCAATCGACAGTGCGTGGACGTGCGCTCTGCGGGGGCTCGTCGGCCGCTGAAGACTCGGCTGGCGGCGGCGGGACGGTAGTCATTCCGTGCAGACTACCGGCGCGCGCGGCTCAGCCGGGCGGCGAGAGCCAATCACCGGCAGGCAGGTTGCGGACGATGCCGAACACGCTCGCCACGACGATCAACCCGATCCAGATAGTGCGGGGCAGCGTCCGGCGCTGGAGCACCTGCGATCCGGACGCGTTGAACCAGCGATACCAAAGCCACAGCAGGAACGGCAGCGCCACGACGTAGAGCGCGTTGTCGTGCAGCGCCGTGGACAGCTGGCCGTGCAGTAAGGCATAGGTGGCCCGGGTCGCCCCGCACAGTGGGCAGTTCAACCCGGTCACGGCGTGCAGGGGACACAGCGGCAGGTGCGTCGAATTCGGATCGACGTTGTAGAGCACCGGCAACGCCGCGAGAGCGGTCCCCGCGGTGACCAGGGGCACCGTGGGAACCGCTCCCGAGCGCGCAGGCATGCTCATGTGCTCAGCCGGTCAGGCCTTGACGACGAAGTCGCTGGCCGCCTTGTCGTGCCAGCCCTGCAGCCGCTTGGACCCGTCGAAGAACGGAGACAGGTAGCCGATGAAGCAGATCGCACCGGTGACCGACAGGACGATGCGGCGCAGGATCGCCTTGCCGATTCCGATGTGCCCGCCGGTCTGGGCGTCCACGACCTTGATGCCGAGCAGTTGCTTGCCGATCGTCTGACCCCGGGTTCCCTCGAAGTAGCCGAAGTAGCCGAGGACGACGACGATCTCCAGGAGATAGAAGAAGGCGACCGCGCCGCCGCTGGCACCGCCGGTCTTCGTGCATTGGAAGGCGCCCGAGGTGGTGTCACACGTGGTCGTCGCCGCGGAGAAGATTCCCAGGATCGCGCCGATGATGCTCAGCGGGATCGCGATGATGATCCCGTCGATGACGAGCGCGACAAATCGTCGCCACATCTCGGCCGGTCCGCCGGATGCGGGCTGGCCATACGCGGAGTACGACGGCGCTGCCGGGTACCCACCGGGCTGGCCGTACGCCGGTTGACCGTACTGCTGGCCGTATCCGGGTTGCTGGCCATAACCGGGTTGCTGGCCATATTCCTGGCCGTAACCGGGCTGCTGACCGTACTGCGGTTGCTGGCCGTAACCGGGTTGCTGGCCGTAATCCGGCTGGCCGGATCCCGGCTGCTGGCCGTACTGCGGCGGCTGGCCGTAGCTGGGTTGCTGACCGTAACCGGGCTGGGATTGCCCTGGCTGGGCCCATGGGTCAGGGGTCGGCGGAGTCTGCCCCGGCTGCTCGCCGTAGGCCGGCGGCTCGCTCTGGCCCGCACCTGCGTTGGATTCACCGGGCTGACCTGCCGGCGGGCCCCAGGGGTCGGACTGGGAAGGCTTGTTCTCATCACCCGAATTTGCGTTCGGGTCATTGCCCCACTGTGTCATCTGACTGTCTCCCTGTTCGAGCTGTCGGTGTGTTGCTCGACCTAGCAACCCAGCGAGTCGGCGGTGGCCGCTCCCTGCGTTGGCGCCGAACCTATCGGACCGGGGCCAGCGGCAAAAGCAGACTCACAGGACTGGTCGGATAATGCCGGCCAGAGTGGGCCGTCGTGGCCGCCACCGCCAGCCACTCGCTAGCCACCCGCCAGCCTTTCGCCACCCGCCACCCGCCAGACCCGGCCGCCATACCCGGCCACGGCCAGCCGCCCGCCAGCCAGCGCTTGCCACGCGGCGGCCATCGCCTGCCACTCGCTGGCCACGGTCCCGCCACCGCCCGCCACCCGTCCAGCCGCCGATGGAATTCGACTACGGTGGCGCACATGGCCGCCGCGAAGGGATCACGTGCCCGACGCCTGGACGCGCGCGAGCTGGCCACGACGCCGGTGGCCGATCCGTATCGGGGTCAGCTGTCGGATCCCTATTCCGACGTCGCGCCACCGGCGGACGTTGCACTGTTCGGCTCACGCGGCGGCGGCGGCGTGTCCGTCGTCCGGCCTGCCGCCGCTGCTGCGCCGCCACCGCTTCAGTTCCGGCGCAAGGCACCGACAACCGTCGTCACGGTCGGCGTCATCGAAATCATTCTGGGGATAGCCGTCGGCGTGCTCGGGCTGCTCGTGATCGCCCTGGTCAACCTGGTCAACAACCTCGGGAACTCCGACAGGTCGTTCTACCAGGGCAGTGACGCCGCCTACCTGCTGATGGGCGTCCTCGACCTGGCCGTCTGCGCCCTGCTGGTCGGCGGCGGCATCGCCTTGCTGACCGGGCGGCTCACCGGCCGGATCGCCCTCACGGCCGGAAACTGGGCAGTGATCGGCTTCAGCGTCTTCTGGTGGGGACAACACCAGGTGCCGCTGATCCTGCCGTTGTCACTGCTGGTCACCTCGGCCACCGCCCTGGCAGTCAGCTACCAGCGCTCGGTCACCGAATGGCTGGGAGTGCTACCCAGCCCCCAACCCGAATAGCCCGCCGTTCTCCCCGCCCGCCGCCCCCCTTTCCCCTGCTTTGGGCGTCTGGAAATACCCCTCCAGGGTCCCTTTTTGGGAACTTCCAGACGCCCAAAGCGGCTAGGGCGGGGCTAGGGGGCGGCGGTGATCTCCAGGGATGACCGATCGTCGGTGATATCGATGTGCACGGTGTCACCGTCGGAGATCTCGCCCGCGATGAGCTTCTTGGCCAGCTGGTCACCGATCGCGGTCTGGATCAGGCGGCGCAACGGGCGCGCGCCATAGAGCGGATCGAAGCCGTTCATCGCCAGCCACTCCCGTGCCGCGTCGGAAACATCCAGCGTCAGCCGCCGTCCGGCGAGCCGGTTGGCCAGCGCCGCCAGCTGCACCTCGACGATGCCGGTCAGCTCCTCAGTCGTGAGCTGGTCGAACACCACGATGTCATCCAGCCGGTTGAGGAACTCCGGCTTGAAGTGCGACCGGACGATCTCCAGGACGGCTTCCTTCTTGGCGTCCTCAGGCATCTCCGACACCAGCAGGTGCGAGCCGAGGTTGGAGGTCAGCACCAGGATCACATTGCGGAAGTCGACCGTGCGGCCCTGTCCATCGGTGAGCCGCCCGTCGTCGAGCACCTGCAGCAGGACGTCGAACACGTCGGGATGGGCCTTCTCGACCTCGTCGAATAGCACGACGCTGTACGGCCGGCGGCGCACCGCCTCGGTGAGTTGACCGCCCTCGTCGTAGCCGACGTAGCCGGGTGGGGCGCCGACCAGCCGCGCGACCGAGTGCTTCTCGGCGTACTCGCTCATGTCGATGCGCACCATCGCACGCTCATCGTCGAAGAGGAACTCCGCCAGCGCCTTGGCCAGCTCCGTCTTGCCCACACCGGTCGGGCCGAGGAACAGGAAGGATCCGGTCGGACGGTTCGGGTCGCTGATCCCGGCCCTGGCCCGCCGCACCGCGTCGGACACGGCCTGTACGGCCTGCTTCTGGCCCTTGACCCTGGCCGCCAGGCCGTCTTCCATCCGCAGCAGCTTGGCGGTCTCGCCCTCCATCAACCGGCCCGCCGGGATACCCGTCCAGGCGGCCACCACCTCGGCGATGTCGTCGGCGGTCACCTCTTCCTTGACCATCACATCAAGGGCCTGCGGTTCGGCGGCGGCCTTGTTGAGCTCCTTCTCCAGCGCTGGGATATCGCCGTAGAGCAGCCTGGACGCGGTCTCGAAATCGCCTTCGCGCTGGGCGCGTTCAACCTGGGTGCGCAACTCATCGAGCTTCTCCTTCAGCTCGCCGACCCGGTTCAGGCCGGTCTTCTCGCGTTCCCAGCGGGCGTTCAACGCATCGAGTTCCTCGCTGCGGTCGGCGAGTTCGACGCGCAACGCCTCCAGCCGCGCGACCGAGGCTGGGTCGGTTTCCTTCGACAGCGCAAGCTCTTCCATCTTCAGACGGTCCACCGCTCGCTGCAGCTCGTCGATCTCGACCGGGCGGGAGTCGATCTCCATGCGCAGGCGGGAGGCGGCCTCGTCGATCAGGTCGATGGCCTTGTCCGGAAGGAATCGCGAGGTGATGTAGCGGTCCGACAGCGCCGCGGCGGCGACGAGCGCGCCGTCGGAGATCTGGACCTTGTGGTGGGCCTCGTAGCGGCCGGCGAGTCCACGCAGGATGCCGATGGTGTCCTCGACCGACGGCTCGCCGACCAGCACCTGCTGGAAGCGCCGCTCCAACGCCGGGTCCTTCTCGATGTGCTCGCGGAACTCATCGAGGGTGGTGGCCCCGATCATGTGCAGTTCGCCGCGTGCGAGCATCGGTTTGAGCATGTTGCCGGCATCCATCGCGCCTTCGCCCGACGCTCCGGCGCCGACCACGGTGTGCAGCTCGTCGATGAAGGTCAGGATCTGGCCGGCCGAATCCTTGATCTCGGTGAGGACGGCCTTGAGCCGCTCCTCGAACTCGCCACGGTATTTGGCACCGGCCACCATGGCGGCAAGATCGAGGGAGATGAGCCGCTTGCCACGCAAGGACTCCGGGACGTCGTCGGCGACGATCCGCTGGGCCAGGCCTTCGACCACGGCGGTCTTGCCGACGCCGGGCTCCCCGATCAACACGGGATTGTTCTTGGTACGTCGGGAGAGCACCTGGATCACGCGGCGAATCTCGGCGTCGCGGCCGATCACCGGGTCGAGCTTGCCGGCCGCGGCGTCGGCGACCAGGTCACGCCCGTACTTCTCCAGTGCCTGGTAGGTGCCCTCTGGGTCAGGCGAGGTCACCCTGCTCGAGCCGCGGACCTGGGTGAACGCGGCTCGCAGCGACTCCGCGGTGGCGCCTGACCTGGCGAAGAGGTTCGCGACCTCGCTGGGCACCTCGGCCAGCGCGAGCAGCAGATGCTCGCCGGAGACGTACTCGTCCGAGGCGTCCTTGGCGATGCGCTCAGCCGTCGACAGCACCGAGAGGAAGGTGCGCGAGGGCTGGGCAGCCGACACTGTGGAACCGCTGGCCGCGGGCAGGGCGCGCAACCGGCCGTCGAGCTGACGGATCACCTCGGCCGGGTCGATTCCCACTGCCTGCAGGATCGGGCGGGAC
>JAVEES010000027.1 GCA_030840285.1 Pseudonocardiales bacterium | reverse complement strand
CGCCGACCGGCTTGTGCCCGATCGGGCGGTTGAACGGCGAGATGCCGGACGGACTGGGGATCTCGAACGCCTGCCCGGGCAGCGGCTGGGCCGCTGCTGCGGCACCCTCACACGGCTCGGCAGTCGCAGACGGCACCACACCGACGACGACACAGAGTCCGATGGCGGCCGCCGATGCCACCGATGCGGATGCAATTCGACGACGCGGCGACATGTCACACCTTTCAAGGAGGACGTCGCATTGACGTCAGCAACTGACACTGTGACGATAGTGATCAGTGGGACTGTTGTGGTTATCGAGTCACGGCTTGGTATCCATCCGTGACCGTGTCGCAACCCAGGCAGCACGCCCCCGGTCCTTCCGTGAGCCCTGCGCGCGAACCACGTCACCCTGGCATTGGTCTGGGATCTCGCTCTGAATTTGCTGTACATAGCCTGTGGCGGCAACGGCGTCATCGCGGAACGGCGTCCACGTTCATGGCGTCGTCGGCTTCTTTTTGGCAAACAACCAGATCAACGGCTACGGCACCCCGCCCTTCACTAGCGAATTGTCTCGAAGGCACGCAGCCAGGGCTGTCGCGCTGTTAGCTTTGCTGTCAGTGCGCAAGACGGTGATGTGTTGGTGAACTGCACGTAACGCACCGCCCGTACGGTCAGGCGCCTGGGCACGTGGCCTTGTGACGAGGAGGACGACCGTGGCAATCGCATCCACCGGCCCTGCGGAGGCTAGCCCCGGGTTGCAGCGAACGGTCGGCTTCTGGGGGCTGATGTTCGTCTCACTGGGCTCGATCATCGGCTCCGGCTGGCTATTGAGTGCGCTCAGCGCAACCCAGACGGCGGGGCCGGCAGCGATTCTGTCCTGGGTCCTGGCGGCGGCGATGCTGATCGTGCTGGCCCTGGTCTTCGCGGAGCTGGGCGGGGCGTACCCCGTCGCCGGCGGTTCGGGGCGGTTCCCGTACTACTCGCACGGCGCGTTCAGCGGGTTCATCGCAGCGTGGGCGTCGTGGCTACAGGCAGTCGCGATCGCTCCGATCGAGATTCTCGCTGCCATCGCGTACATCAACAGCGTCGGGTGGGTGAACGAGCACTTCAACATGCTCAACGCCGAGGGACTGCTGAACGGCAAGGGCCTCATCGTCGCCACCATCCTGCTGATCGCGTTCACCGCGATGAATCTCGCGGGCGCCAAGTTCATGTCGGAAAGCAATGGGCTGGTGGTGATCTGGAAGACCCTAGTGCCTCTCTTGGCGATCTTCGTGATCGGTTATCTGTCCTTCCATCCCGGCAACTTCACCGCGGGCGGAAGCTTCATGCCGTTCGGCGTGCACGGCGTGTTCGCCGCACTGCCCCTCGGCGTGGTGTTCGCCCTGCAGGGCTTCGAGCAGGCCGTGCAACTCGCCGGTGAGGCCAAGAATCCGCAGAAGGACATGTCGCGGGCGATCATCACAGCGATGGTGATCGGCGCTCTGCTCTACATCGCGCTGCAGGCGGCATTCGTTCTCGCGGTCGACCCTGCCGACGTCAAGGACGGCTGGGCGCACCCGCTCGGAGTGAGCGGCGAGAACTCCAGCTACGGCGCCTGGTACACCTTGGCCATTGCGGTCGGCGCCGGCTGGCTGGCCGTCGTGTTGATCATCGACGCGGTCGTCTCGCCGTCGGGAACGGGAATCGTCTACATCGGCACCACCGCGCGACTGTCCTATGCGCTCGGCGAGCTGCCAGAGTTGCCGACCAGGCTGGCCAGCACCGACCGCCGTGGCGTTCCGGTGTGGTCGATCATCGTGTCGGCAGTCATCGGCTGGCTGTGTTTCGGCCCCTTCCCGAGCTGGAGCAAGCTGGTCGCGGTCGTCACCGGCGCCACCGCCATCATGTACGCGTTCGCTCCGATAGCCTTGGCGGCGTTGCGGTCCCGTGACGGCGATCGCCAGCGCAGCTACCGCATGCCGTTCCCGAGCGTGCTGCTCCCGGTGGCGTTCATCTCGGCGAACCTGCTGCTGTACTGGGGCGGATACGGCATCGACTGGAAACTCGACGTCGCCCTGGTCCTCGGCGCCGTGCTCTTCTTCATCGGCGCGGCCGTGGAGCACGCCTTCACCATGGACATGCTGCGCCACGGCTACTGGATCATCCCGTGGCTGATTGGCATGACGATTATCAGCCACTACGGGAACTACGGGGCCGGAACCCATCCCGTGTTCGACGGCTTCGTCTTCGGCGAGTGGTCCGATCTGGTCATCGTGGCGGCCTTCAGTCTCGCCATCTTCTATCTGGCGCTCGCGACCGCCATGCCCACCGAGAAGGTGAAGGCCGCCGTCGAGAGGGATGCCGACCAGATCGAGAGCGGAAACGTGCTGGCCGTGCCGCTCACCTCGTAGCGCAGGCAGCGACGGCTGCCAGCTGCCACTAGGGGGCCATCACACCCTCGACAACGGTGAGATCCTCGGAAAGTCCAGCGGCACGGCGAATCTCGATGAACGACTCGACCATCGCGGCGGTCAGCTCGTGCGCGTCATCGAGAGTCGCACCGTCGGACAACACCGAGATGTTGAGCTGGTCGACGTAGCTCCACACCGTGATGTTCAGCCCGCTGCCGGTGGTGAGCGGTCCCACCGAGTAGATCTCGGTCACCAGAGCGCCGCCGACCCGGCCGTGCTCGCGCGGGCCAGGCACATTGGAGATCGGCAGGTTGAGCACCTTGTTCTGACCGTCCTTGTTGGCCAGCCAGCGGAACATCGCCTCCGCGGGAGCGGGCGGGAAGT
>JAVEES010000015.1 GCA_030840285.1 Pseudonocardiales bacterium | reverse complement strand
CGGTGCGACGAGCGGCCGACCTGATCTTCGGCGACCTTCCGGTGTCGTGCTCCAACCTCGGCGAGGTTCCACCGGAGTTGGCCCGCGTCGACGGAACCGACGCCGAGTTCGTCCTGTTCCGGCCCGTGGACCAGGGCGTGACGCGCCGTGCACTCGAGCGGGCGGGCGGACAGCTGGTGGTGGCGGCAGGACGTATCAACGGAAGCGTGTCGATCGGTATCGTCGGATACGAGCTGGGCGCCGAGAACGATCGAGAGTGGTTGGTGGACAAGATCGTTCGGACGCTCACCGACTTCGGTCTCAAGGGCACCATCATCTAGTTCCTCGCGGGCACCCGGCCGCGCTTGGCCGCCGCCTCGAGCAGGTCGGCTGCCGTCGAGACGCTCTGCGCGGGTGCCGTCATTTGGGTGGCCGCGATCCGTGCTCGCTCCCGGTAGTCCGGTGTCAGGGCGGTCCGCAACGCCTGCGTCAGAGAGCGTGCCGACGTGCGTGAGAAACGTTGCGCGACTCCTACCTTCATGCGGTTGATCTGCGAGGCCCAGACCGGCTGGTCGGCCGAGACCCACAGGATCACCGTCGGAACACCGGCCCGCACGCTCGCGGCGACCGTCCCCGCACCGCCGTGGTGGACCACCGCACGGCAGGCGGGGAAGACCTTGGAGTGGTTCACCGCGCCGACGAGTCGGACGCGCCCGTTCTCGGGAAACTCGTCGACGTCCCACACGCCCGTACTGATCAAGGCTCTCTCGCCGAGTTCGGCGCACACCGTGGTGATCATCTCGATGGCGCTGCTCGGTGACTCGACCGGCATGCTGCCGAACCCGAAGTAGATGGGCGGGGTGTCGGCCGCCATCCAGCTGGCGAGCTCGTCGTCGCCGGAAGTGGCGAGTTCGAGCGAGATGGAACCGACCAGCTGGCGGGTACCTCGCCATTCCTCGCTAAGCCCTGGGAAGAACAGCTCGTCGTAGGCCTGAAGCTCGATGGCACCGCCCTCGACGATCCGGCGCACCGCCCGGACCTTTGCCGGCGGCAAGCCAAGAGCGCGTCGCTGATCGTCCTCGGCGGCCTTCAGGACCCTCCAATGTCCCCATTCTGCGGCCGACCATCCGGTGCGCAACACCGGCCCCGGCAGCCGGACGGGCAGCACGTGGCCGTTCATTCGACACGGAAAGTAGTGAAGGGCCGCAAGCGGAACGTCCCGCGCCTCCGCCACGTTGGCGGCGACCTCCTGGTAGGTGGTGCCGGTCAGAATCAGGTCGGCATCCTCGGCGAGGGATGTCAGGGTCCGGTTCATCTCGGCCCAGCCGTCCGTGATGTACTCGCGACTGCGGCGCAGGACCGTCATGGGGTTTCGCAGCTTCCACCAATCACGGAAGACGTCGGCCTCCAGTTGTTTCTGTGAGTCCACGCCGTACGCCGCCGCGTCGTCGAGGCCTGCCGACTCGACGAAGCCGACGAGGTTTGGTGGCACCGCGACCCGTACCTCGTGACCACGCCGCAACAGCTCGACGGCGACTGCGGCGCATGGCTCGACGTCGCCTCGGGTGCCATGGACGGCCACCACGAATTTCATCGGCGGAAATCCTCCGATTGGTATGCAACGCCGCGTTTTTCGTGCGGTTCTCCGGATTCAATTTGGGGCACACCCGATTACAGCACGGGGCGGGGTTGCTCGTTGCTGCAGGTAGCGTAGATCGACAATTCTTCGTGGCGGGCATGGTTGCTGGCCGGTGTAACCTCACAACATGTTCAGCCGCCCTCACATCAGTGGCGTATCTGTGCATACGGCCTTCGAGAAACTGGGTCGGTTCGTCGTTCAGCGCCCGCTTTCGATCATCGCCGTCTGGCTCGGCCTGCTCGTCCTGGGGTTCGCACTCGTCAGCCCGCTGATCGTCGTCGCCCAGAAGAACCCGCCCGATCTGCTCCCGAAGGACTCACCGGTCCTCGCGGCGAGCGCGCTGATGAAGGCCTCGTTCAAGGAAGCCGACGGCGGCAACATCGCCGTCGTGGTCCTGTCGGATGAACATGGCCTGACACCGGCCGACGAGGACGTGTACCGAAGATTGGTCGACCGGCTCAAGGCCGACACCGACAACGTGAAGTCCACCCAGGATTTCGTGGCGATCCCCGAGCTTCGGCCGACGATGACCAGCAAGGACGGCAAGGCCTGGACCCTTCCCATCAGCCTGGCCGGGAACATGGGCACGGGGCCCGGCCAGAGGGCCTACAAGCACGCGCTCAAGACAGTCAAGGATGCGACGTCGGGATCGTCGCTCAACGTCAACGTGGTTGGAGCCGCCGCCACATTCGAGGATCTGAACAGCATCGGCGAGCGCGACCAGACGATCATCGAACTGTCCACGGTGATCACGATCTTCACCATCCTGGTGATCGTCTACCGCAATCTGGTCGCGATGTTGATGCCGTTGATCACCATCGGCGTGACGATGGGTGTGGCTCAGCAGGTCGTGGCGGCACTCGCCGAACTAGGTCTACCGATCGGACCACAGACCTTGGTCTTGATGACCGGCATGATGATGGGTGCCGGTGTCGACTACGCCGTCTTCCTGTTCAGTCGATATCAAGAGTGCCTACGCAAGGGGATGGCCTCCGACGACGCCGTGATCAACGCGCTGGCGACGGTCGGCGAGGTGATCACCGGGTCGGCGGCCACCGTGGCACTGACGTTCCTCGGTCTGTCGTTCGCCACGCTGGCAGTTTTCCTGACCGTCGGCCCCGCGCTGGCCGTCACGATCGTGATCGCGCTGGTGGGCGCCCTGACCATGCTGCCGGCACTCATGGTGCTCGCCGGCCGGCAAGGGTGGGTCAACCCGCGCAAGGACATCACCGGGCGGTTCTGGCGAAAGTCTGCGGTACGCATCGTGCGGCGGCCGAAGATCCATCTGGCGGCGAGCCTGGTGATCCTGTTGGCGCTGGCGGCCTGTTCGTCGTTGGTGAAGTACAACTACGACGACCGCAAGAACATCCCCGCCGATGCGGAGAGCAACCTCGGCTACGAGGCGCTCACGAAGCACTTTCCGGTCAGTACCACGATGCAGCAGTTCATCATGGTGCACGCGCCCGACGTCGACCTCAGATCGCCCAAGTCGCTGGCTGACCTCGAGCAGATGGCCTCACGCATCGCGCAGGTGCCCGGCATCGACGTGGTCCGCGGCATCACGCGGCCGAATGGCGAGATGCTGCAGGAGGCGAAGTCCACCTATCAGGCAGGCGAAGTCGGCACCAAACTGGGCGACGCGTCGGGTCTGATCCAGAGCAACGACGCGAATCTGTCCCTTCTGAGCAATGGCGCCCATCAGATGTCCG
>JAVEES010000431.1 GCA_030840285.1 Pseudonocardiales bacterium | reverse complement strand
GGGTTGCGGCCGCATTTGCGAGTGGAGTGCTGGCCTGCGCGCTTGATGCCGCCGACCCACCAGAAGTCGACGGGACCGTAGATGAGCACGCAGCCAACGCCACCATTGCCGTGGCCGTCACTGCGACTACCACCGGCCGGATCCGCGCTAGCCAGAATCGTGGGGACGACGATCGGGCCATTTGCGGCTCCTACGCGTCAAGGCCGGAAAGGAATCTGGCGGTAGTCGGGGGCGGATGCGGTGACGCTGGGGCACTTGACCGCCGCGACTTTCTGATCGCAGAACTCAGCCGGCGGCTGCACCCCGGTATCGAGCGTAATAGGTGGTCTGTAATTCCGGTGGTATGTCGCCGCAGTACTCGTAGAGGCGGCAGTGGTTGAACCAGTGGGACCCATTCGGCAGTATCCGAACGGGAGGACATCGCCGTCATGCGAGCGCAGGGGATCAGCATGCGACAGGTCGCGATCCGGATCGGGTGGTCACCGTCGACGATATCTCGCGAACTCCGTCGTAACGCCGCCACCCGCAATGGGAAGCTCGACTACGGGCATCGACGGGCCAAGTGGAAGGCCGATCTCGCCGCACGA
Source organism: Pseudonocardiales bacterium (assembly GCA_030840285.1). Lineage (GTDB taxonomy): Bacteria > Actinomycetota > Actinomycetes > Mycobacteriales > Jatrophihabitantaceae > Jatrophihabitans_A. The sequence goes on along the minus strand of JAVEES010000431.1, from coordinate 4,448 downwards.
CGGCCCAACCCGGCGAAACTCCTTGAGCATCAATACCTTCGTGAGTATGTGCAGGACAAGCTGTCCGGAGTTCTCCGAGACGAGAACGGAGACGTGCCGTATGGGTTTTTTGGGGAGTTGGCTGGGCGTGCTGAGACGCTCTGCTGCGCCTCCGCACGCCGATGGGTGAGTCAGGCGCCGGCGCCGCTCCTCAGCGACTCCACACCTCGCTCGACTTTCTTGGCTTCGCTGCGCACATTCACGGCCCACACAAGCTGTGTGGTCCCGATGACGACGAGCCATACGCCGGCGATGATCGACAGCACCACGATGGAGCTGATCGGCCACACGAGCATCACCGCGCCCGCGATCACGGTCAGGACTCCCAGGAAGATGTACCAGCCACGCTCGGGCAATGCCTTGAAGCTGACAGCCAATGCGGTCTCGCTGACGCCCTGGAACACGAACCCGACTCCGATCCACAATGCCAGCAGCCATATGGGGGCGCCGTTGTTGTAGTCGCGGAGAGCGAACACGCCCAAGGCTATTGACAGTGCGCCGCTGATGAAGAACATGACACGGCTGGCGGCCGGCGAATTGACCGTAAACGCGGCAATGACCTGTGCGATACCCGACGCCAGCAAGTAGACGACGAACAGGATTCCAGCGGCGACGATCGATTGTTCGGGCCAGACGAGCACCGCGGCGCCCAGGATGACGGTCAGTACCCCTAGCGAGAGCACCGATTTCCACAGACGGCGGACTACAGACGGGGTTTCGACGGTGTTGGTCATGATCAGATCCCCTGTCCCACGAGTTGGTCGGCCTCGCCACGGGTGAGCTCCGCTCGCACCACAGCCCACTCCGCAGCATCGAGGCAGTAGGCCGCGACGCTCACGGCAACCACCGCGTCGTCCTCGGCGTCCTCGGCGGTCCGCTCGGCGTTCTTTTCGTTCATGCCGGCCTGCCACTCGGCGAAGTCAGCCTGAATGGAGCTCGTGGTTTTCGACCACCAACCCCGGGTGGCGTCCTTCGCCTGAGTGGCGGCGGCCCCCAACTCGGTCTTCGACTCTTCGATCGCTGCCTCGAGCTCCTCGCGGCGTGACTGCAGCGCAGCGCGGTTCTTTTCCTGCACGGCCTCCGCCGAGTCCTCGACTCGCTTGACCCGACCAGCAAGGTCGATCAAGGCTTCTGACAAATTTCGCATGTACTTCTCCTTCGATGTGGCGTCGGAAGTGTTCCTCCGACAATGGTTTTCATTGGACGTGGCCGCCTAGCAGTTAGCTGAACTCGGTTCCCGCTCGACGGCTACGGCCACCAAGAGCGCGCTACACGCATCGCGCATTCCGAATTGCGACGCGTCAGGCGGACCCCATTCATCGTGGTATTGGCAGGGACAGCCTTAAGATCGGTTGGTGGCGGAGAGGGCCAACGCGTCGGGAGACTATCTGCGTGCGCGGCGCGAACAGATCTCCTATTTGCGCCTCGAGCAGGGGCGCGACACCCGTCCATCCAGACAGGTTGTGGAGCCGAGAGGAAACATGCTGCACTGGGTGGTCGTTGCTCCGTGACGCTCGATTTCTACGTCCATTGGGACGCGATAACCGACATCGCGGTGTGCGAGTTGCGCGAAGTCGCAGGCACCGACCTCGGCGCGTGACGGTCGAGGCTCGGATGATGCCGGCTACGGATGCCGCAGATATTGGCAAGGCGCTGGAGATTGCTGTCCCTCGATCGCCGCGATCAGCGCACACCGGCTGATCGACGGCCTACCTACCGTCGGTTCCCCGACGCCGTCGTGGCACAACGCTGACGGCGCGAGGATTTGTCGGGCAGCTCTGCGCCGCCAGCGTTATCGTCAGTTCGTGGTCGCATGCGTGGTCAATGAAAATGCGGAGATCAACCGTGAAGCCGATGCGGCGCAGGCGGAGTATCACCGGCGAGAGCTCAGCGGAATCCGAGCGCAGGCGCGGGCAGACATCGCCCGCCGGTACATCGGATTGCAGCAGCTCCAAGACTCCGGTCTGTTGACTCGCGCGGCTGACGTGCGGCGCATCATCCGGGCACTCGAGCGCGAACTCGTCACCTTGGAACGCCTCGGCGAGGGCCTTAAACGCTGGCTCTGAAACCGTCCGACTCGACGCGTCCTGGGCCAGTGACCAACTGTGATGTCCAGCCTCCAGTCACACGATGCGTCCGTCGAACAGCGCGTACCAGTCGTTGACGACGGCCGCGACGGTCTCACCGGGAACACGTGGATGATTCTGCGCAAATCTGTCGACCACTCGGTCGATGACCGTCCGTCGCTCGACTCGATCACCCAAATACGTTCCCTGGCGTTCACCGCTGGGTCAACTCGGGCGACGACGCTGTCGGCAGACTTGATTCCATGGCCCCGGCCATCCTCGTTGACGGGATGGCCGGGGTCGTTTTTTTTCTGCGCCCCCTGCCCAGTGCGCCCCCACTTCCGCCCGAGCCGACCAGCGGAGAGACGCGCAGGTCGGGCGGCAGCCTATGCCGCGCCGCGACGGATCCCGCAGTCGTGTGGTGCAGGATCGCCAGGTGTCCCCCGCTGGCGGGCTGGCCAGCGCCAAGGCGACCGAGCAGTGCCCATGAGCGCAGAGCTTCGGGGGTAGCTCGTCCCCCGATGTTGCGCATGACGACTACCTCACCGAGCTTGAGGCCTAGCACGTCGCTGGGGTCAACCCGAGAGTCGACAAACCCCGATCACCCGCAGTGGCGGGTTGGTCGGGAAGGGAATGCCCTTGAATGCTCCGCCGGCGGCAAACGTAGCGGCCGAGGCTGTCTATATGGGTAGCGGTTCGTTCTGGTTGCCGTATCTCATCGTCCAGATCGGTACTTGGCCCGGCGCATATTCGTTTCCGTCCCAAGGGGTCCCGCAGATATGCAGATACGCATACGGCGTTCCATCGAACATCACCCATGCGCCGGCATCGCGCACGGTGTTCGGTAGACCATCACGTGTGGCGTCGTACGGCCAGAGGATCATCCAGTGCGGACCGATTGGTATTGGTGGACTTGTTTTGTCAAAGGGATCGGTGTTGCTGTGTTGCGTTGCGCCGCAGAGCATGTAGATGATGCCGGGGGCGGCGTTGGTCGGGGCCGGTTTGCCAGCCATGATGTCTCTCATCCACTGCAATCCCATGGGATCTGCGCACATGGGGACGTTGCCGACTTTGTTCTCGTCGCCAGGGAAACACACCCAGTGATTGGTTCCCTGACGAAGCACGACAAGGTTGCCTTGCGCGTCCATCTCGGCAACCGTAGCGTCCCGGGTGACGTGAAAAGGCCCTGAGGCCATCGCGCGCGATATTTTGGCGGCCAGTATCTGTTCGTCGCTCGAGGCCGGAAGGGGTTCTCCGGCGTGCAAGCTCGTGATCGCGCTGTTGCTGTAGCTCCCCGGCGCACCACCTGCGTCAGCTACGCCACCTACGGACTGCTGCTGGCTAGATTCATTGTCGGCCATGGCGTGCTCCTCTCAAATGCAAGTTGTGGCCCGGTCAGCCGATGGTGATCTCACCCATGTCGATGGCGATCAGTAGCGGCGCCGGGACGAGCTGGTAATCGCCCTTCCAGCCATAGATCCGTCGCCTGGTGGGGATGATGATCCCGTCTACTTCCCGATAGTGGGAGGCATAGTTCAATCCGGATGCGCCGCCGAGGATATCGACGGTGTAGTCCTGGCGGCGCAGCAGCCCGTCCGGACCAAAGCGCGAAATCTGCTCGCGGGTATGGGTTTTGATGTGATCGGGAAATGGCGCTTTTCAGCCGCCGCCACGTTTCACCGCAGACCTGAATGGAGGTGATTTCTTCGGTGACGAATCCCGGCCAGGTATAAAGGAACGGTGCGGTCAGGTACGCCCACAGCGCCTCCCCGCTGAAATAGGCGACGTGAATGTCGTCCCACGGCGTGGCCATCACCTGACCGTCAAACGACCTCTCCGGGTCATCGCGCGATTCGAAGACCTCGCCTGTGATCGACGCGGCGACATCGATCGATGTGATGCCGTCCCACCGCTCCAGGCCGCCGTGGGCCGCGAGGGCAACCTCGAGCAGATCGCTCATTGCCGCCCCTCGGGTGTGCCTTCCCAGTGCTCGGCCAGCGGTGTGCCTGCGAACCTTTCGAACATCGCGCGGGACAACACCAGCACGGAGCTGCGCGGCCGGTGATTGACCACGAGGCGCTGGGCCTTCCCTTCGGCATTGAAGACGACCAAAACGATGACGTAGAGGGGCACGCCGCGCACCGATGAGGTGTAGTCCTCGAGGAAACTATCTTCCCCGCAGGGGCCTGCGTAGTGGAACTCCTGGAATTCGTAGATCTCCTTTGCGGCGACCACGACTTCATGCACAGCCGCCGCGCCCTGGATAGCGCCGTCCCACGCTGGCCCTTCTCCGGTTACATCGTCGGCCAGGTTGTCCAGCCACGCGGGATAATAAGGCTTGCC
>JAVEES010000414.1 GCA_030840285.1 Pseudonocardiales bacterium | reverse complement strand
GATTGCCGATGTGCGGCGGTACTCGCTGGCCGTGATGGATTCGCTGGTTGCCTCGGGTGTGAAGATGCTGGTGATCGGCTGCAATTCGGCCTCATCGGCCTGCTTGGCCGATGCGCGCGAGCGCTATGACATTCCGGTGGTCGAGGTGATCCGGCCGGCGGTGCGGCGTGCGGTGGCGGCGACCAGGAACAACCGGATCGGCGTCATCGGAACCATCGCCACCATCACGTCCGGCGCCTATCAGGACGCCTTCGCTGCCGCGCCCCAGGTGAGCGTGCACGCGGCCGCCTGCCCGCGGCTGGCCGAGTTCGTCGAGCGGGGCGTGACCAGTGGCCGCCAGCTGCTCGGTCTGGCCGAGTCCTACCTGGCGCCGATGGCTGCCGCGGACATCGACACGCTGGTGCTGGGCTGCACCCATTACCCCATGCTGACCGGCCTGTTCTCGGTGGTGCTCGGCGAGCGCGTCACGCTGGTGTCCAGCGCGGACGAGACCGCCAAGGACGTTTACCGCACCCTGCTGACCCACGATCTGGTGCGGCCCGACGATTCGCCTCCGCCGGTGCATCTCTTCCAGGCGACCGGGGCGGCCGAGCCGTTCGAGCGGCTGGCACGGCGTTTCCTCGGCGTCGATCCTCGGGAGCTCAGCCGGTCAGGAAGCTGAGCCGTACTTCCCGTTCCAGGTTGTCGACGTTGGTATCGACAAGGCAGATCGATTGCCAGGTGCCCAGCTGGATTCGCCCGCCCAGCACCGGGATCGTTGCATGCGGTGCTAGGAGTGCGGGCAGAACGTGATCGCGCCCGTGGCCGGGCGAGCCGTGCCGGTGCCGCCAGCGATCATCGGTCGGGAGCAAGCGATCGAGGATGGCTAGCAGGTCCTCATCGCTGCCGGCACCGGTTTCCAGGACCGCGATGCCCGCTGTGGCATGAGGGACGAAGACGTTCAACAGGCCGTCGCTCTCACCGGCGACGAATCGCTCGCAGTCGCCGGTGAGATCGTGCACGGTGGCACGCCGGCCGGTTCGTACCTGGATCACGTCACTTCGCATAGCTCCATCCTGCTATGCCGTGGTGTGCGGCCGTGTGGTGACGATTCCGGCCCGGACGATCAGGGCTGTCGTGGCCCCTGGATAGGCTGGCTGTCATGACCCGTCCAGACGGCCGCGCCGCCGACCAGCTTCGACCGATCACGATCACCCGCAACTGGCAGGCCTATGCCGAAGGCTCGGCGCTGATCGAGTTCGGCGACACGAAGGTGCTGTGCGCAGCGTCCGTGACCCAGGGCGTCCCCCGCTGGCGCAAGGGCAGCGGCCTGGGATGGGTGACGGCCGAATACTCCATGCTGCCCAGGGCCACGCTCACCCGCAACGACCGCGAGTCGGTGCGTGGCAAGATCGGTGGCCGCACCCACGAGATCTCCCGCCTGATCGGGCGATCCCTGCGGGCAGCCATCGACCTGGGAGCGCTTGGCGAGAATTCGATCGCGATTGACTGTGACGTCCTCCAAGCTGACGGGGGCACCCGGACGGCAGCGATCACCGGTGCCTACGTCGCCCTGGCCGACGCTGTCAGCTGGCTCGACAAGCGCGGTGCGCTGGCCAAGCCGGAGCCGCTGGGCAACTCCGTGGCGGCGGTATCGGTCGGCGTGATCGACGGTGAGCCGAGGCTGGATCTGATGTATGAAGAGGACGTCCGAGCCGAGACCGACATGAACGTCGTCGTCACCGGAGCCGGCGAGTTCGTCGAGGTGCAGGGCACGGCCGAGGGAGTCCCGTTCCGGCGCGACGAACTCGACGCCCTGCTCGATCTCGCGGTTGCCGGCTGCGTCCAGCTCGCGGAGTTTCAGAAGGCCGCACTGTATTCATGACTCGGCAGATCCTGCTCGCCACCCGCAACGCCAAGAAGCTCGATGAGTTAAGGCGAATCCTCGCACCGCAGGTTGACGTCGAGGTGATCGGCCTCGACCAGGTCAGCCCGTTCGACGAGGTGCCCGAGACGGGCGCGACGTTCGCCGAGAACGCGCTTATCAAGGCGGTCGAGGGCGTGGAGCACACCGGGCTGATCACGGTCGCCGACGACTCCGGGCTAGCTGTCGAGGCGCTCAACCAGATGCCAGGGGTGCTCTCGGCGCGCTGGTCGGGCAAGGCCAAGGACGATGAGAAGAACCTGCGGTTGGTTCTCGAACAGGTCGCCGACGTCCCCGACGAGCGCCTGGGTGCCGCCTTCATCTGCGCGGCGGCGCTGGCGACCCCGGACGGTGTCCGCCATGTCGAGGAGGGGCGGATGGCGGGCCGGCTCATCCGCGAGCCGCGAGGCAGCAACGGATTCGGCTATGACCCGATCTTCGTCCCGGACGGCTACGAGCTGACCAGCGCCGAGATGGAGTCCGCGGACAAGGATGCCATCAGCCACCGGGGCCGGGCCTTGCGCGCCCTGCTACCGCACTTGCTCGCCGTTCTCGACCACCGGACGTGAGCGCTGGCCACCGGTCACGGTGGCTGCTGAGCGGCGGGGGAGAGCCGGACCCCCGTTCGAGGCGCACGACCATCCGTGTGCGCCCCTGCCGGCTCTCCCCGCCAGGTGTTAGGTCGGCAAATGCAAGCCGCCCCCGTGCTGCTCGGCCGCGAGCTCGTCCGCAGCGCTGACGCCCTCGGGTAGATCGACTGTCGTCTTCGGCCCCTTGAACCAGTTCTTCACCGACACGTGCCAGGCGACCCACAGCAGGAACAGCGCGCCGAGCACCACGATCGGCGTGTAGTTCACGAACTTCCAGGCGAACCCACTGACGAACGGAACGCCGCCCACGGAGGTCGGGAACAGCGCCACGATCGAGGTGACCGCGATTTCGACCACCGCGACCAGGCACATCCACCGGTACCTCCCACCGAGTGACCAGCGGCCTGGGACGAAGGAGTCTCCGGCCTTCCAGCGCAGGAAGATCGGGATCGCGAAGGCGACGTAAAGCCCGATCACGCCGATGGACACCACGGCGAAGAAGGCCACCGGAACGGGTGCACCGTTGATATCGACCTTGACCAGCGCCGGCAGCGTCAGGATGACCGCGACGACCGCGGAGGCGATCACGCCATAGACCGGAACCCGCTTGCTGTTCAGCTTCGACCAGTACTGGCCGCCCGGAACCGCGCCGTCCCGAGAGAAGGCGTAGAGCATCCGAGTCGTGGACGTCATGCAGGCGACCGTGCAGAAGAACTGTCCGGCGGAGGCGATCAACAGCACCGTCCCAGCCCACTTGGACGTCAGCGCCTGCGCGAAGATGACCGCGACCCCGCCGCCGCCGGCGGTGACCTTGGACTCGTCCTGGACGGCGAACAGGAACGCCAGCAGCAGGATCCAGCCACCGATGGCCGAGTAGAAGATCGACTGCCAGATCCCCCGCGCGGCAGCGTTCGCCGCGGACTTCGTCTCCTCCGACAGGTGCGCCGAGGCGTCGTAGCCGGTGATCGTGTACTGGGTCAGGATTGCCGAGATCGGCAGCACCAGGAATAGGAAACCGATGCCGTGGGTGCTCGCGCCGAAGATCCCGGTGTTGTTCACGGTGTGCGTGAAGACGGAAGAGACGCTGGCGTGGTGCTCGGGCAGGAAGATCAGGATCAGCACCACCGCGCTCGCCCCGACCACATGCCACCACACCGAGATGTTGTTGAGCACCGCGAGCAGGTGGGAGGAGAAGATATTGACCAGCGCGGCCAGGGCCAGGATCACCACGAACCAGATGAATACCCGGGTCAGGCTGTAGTTCTCTGCGTAGGAGGAGTTGAAGGTTCCGATGGTCAGATCAAGGAACGTGGCACATCCGTAGGCCACAGAGGCGTCGATGGCCAGCAGGCCGATCAGGTTGAGCCAGCCGGTGTAGTAGCCCGCTTTCGCGCCCCCGAGCTTGGACGCCCACCAGTAGATTCCGCCGGATGTCGGGTAGGCCGACACCAGCTCTGACATGCAGAGCCCGATGATCAGGATGAACGACGAGACGATCGGCCAGCCCCAGGCGATCGCGGCGGGCCCTCCGTTGTTCCAGCCGAGGCCGAAGCTGGTGAAGCAGCCCGCCAGGATGGAGATGATCGAGAACGAGATGGCGAAGTTCGAGAAGCCCGACCACGAACGGTTGAGCTCCTGCTTGTAGCCGAGTTCGGCGAGGCGTCGTTCGTCCTCGCCGAGGGCTTCGGTGTCGATTCCTTCAGGCACGTCGGATTCCCCTTGTCTTCTTGCTCAGGTTTGCTGGACGTCCACCAACAACCGCGAGAGCTCAGCGCCGTCGAAGGTGGCCACCGCGCGGTCGTACTTCTCCATGCCCCAACTCCAGAAGTCGAAATCCAGCTCGCTCACCGCGTCCTGGATCGAAGCCCAGAGGGTCCACCCGTACTGCGACAGCAGTGCCCACAGCCGAGCGCGGGCTACCAGCGCCGGGCTGTGCTTGCCGCAGTAGCGCAAGACCAGCTGCTCGAGCTGTTCCTGGTCCAACCCGGACTCGCTGGCGATGTTGCCCAGCTCGAAGTACGGGTCGTTGTTGCCGGCGTACTCGTAGTCGATGAGCCAGAGGCGCTCCCCGTCGTCGATGAAGTTCTCTGCCAGCAGGTCGTTGTGGCACGGCACGCTCGGCTGCACCCGGCGGCTCAGCGCCTCGCGGATCTCGGCGACAGCGGGCATGAACTCGTCATAGCGCGGTGGCAACCGGAAACCGTGCGATCGGACGATCGAAAGGTAGTCGCGCTGGGTCTGGAACATGTCGAAGTCGCTGACGAAGCGAGGGCCGCTGTGCAGGGCCTGGCAGCTTGCCGCGATCCTCGCAAGGTTCGCCTCGGACCGGACGTCGGCCGAAGACCAGGTCCGGCCGTGCACCCACTCGATGAGCAGCAGCGAACCTAGCCCGTCGGCATCCGCGGGCAGGTAGGCCACCACTGCGGGAGCGACGCCGCTACGAGCCGCAGCAAGCGAATTGCGGTATTCCGCCTCTCGATCTATGGCCAGCAGCGCGCTGTGCGAGGAAGGCATCCTGGCCACGTAACAGCGCTCGGCCGTGGCGATCCGGTAGTTCTTGTTCGTCAGGCCGCCCGTCAGGACCGTGACGTCACGCGGCGCGCCCGCCAGCGCCGGTATGCGGTCGAGTGTCGTGGTCAGGGCATCCGGGACGGCGGAACCAGAGCCGGTGTCGGCCGGTACCAGATCCCGGGTCGGTGCAGCCCTCACGTAGGTCTCCTAGCGCGAGCCCCTGTTTGGCCCCGTGCATCCCAGGCAAACGCCTGGTGTCGGGATGCTAAGCCCTGCGCCTACTTAAGGTCTAGATCGAATGTCGAACCGGTCCCGGGCGATCGTTTCGCTGGCGGCTCTGGCCGGTGCGCTTTGCATCAAACCGGTCAAAGTGGCTACGCCGGATTCCATCCGCTGCGCACCGAGATCCGAACTCGGTCGGCCCGAAACAGGTCGAGGGCGTGCTCGACCGGAAGCCCGGACGCCGTGAATGCGGTGCGCTCGATCAGCATCGCCGGTTGGCCGGCGTCCAGCTGCAAAGCAAGCGCTTCCTCGGGCGAGGGGATCACCGGCTCCAGGTATTCGGTCGCGGTGCGCGGCTCGGCCCGGTAAAGCTGGGTCAGCAGGTCGTAGAGGGAACCGGTGAGATCCTGGTCCAGCAGGTCGGCGAACGCGGCGGCCGGAAAGTAGGAACGCTCCAGCGCCAGCGGGGTGTCCTCGGCGGAGCGGATCCGGACGATCTCGTGCACCGCTTGGCCCACGGTGAGGCCGAGCGCGGTTGCCACGGCGCGGCTCGCCGGCACGGTACGGGCCGTGACGACAAGTGCCTGGGCGTCCAGGTCGGCTCGGCGCAGCTGCTCGGTGAAGCCTGCCAGCCCCGTGAGGTCGCAATCGATCTTGGGTTCGACGACGAAGGTGCCGCCGGAACGTCCGGGCACCCGCTCGATCACCCCGCGATGCTCCAGCCCCGACAGCGCCTGGCGAAGCGTCATGCGGCTCACGCCGAAGACACCGGCAAGATCCTGTTCGCGCGGAAGCCGGTCGCCGGGGCTCAGCTCACCGCGTGCGATCACATCCAGGAACCATCGCTGAATCAGACTGTGTGCGGGGGTCGCGCTTGTGCGCGCGATCGGATGGGGTTGGGCGAAGAGGTGCTCAGGCACGGCTGCCTCCTCTCGCGATCGTGGCGAATGTACTCCCAGCACCGCGGCCGGTCTGCCGCAGCCGCGAATCTGGCGGCCGGCTCCCAGCTGGCCAGATGCCGGCTGTCAGATACCAGGTCCTGGTCAGGTTGCGGCTGCCGAGCGGTTACCGTTGGGGCAAGTGTGCGGAACTGGGCGATGCGGAGCGAGATTCAATGCGAGTGACCGGACTGGGACATGCCAGTGCGCTGATCGAAACCGAATTCGGGTCGGTACTGACCGACCCCTGGGTCAATCCGGCCTACTTCGGATCGTGGTTTCCATTTCCTGACAACAGCGAGCTGGACTGGGACGCGATCGGCAATGCCGACTACCTGTTCGTCTCGCACCTGCATCGCGATCACTTCGATCCCGAGCACCTGCGCGAGCACATCTCGAAGAAGGCCACCGTCCTGCTGCCCGCCTTTCCGACGTCCGAACTCGAGGACCAGTTCCGCGAGCTCGGGTTCACCTCGTTCGTGAAGACTGTCTCCAACGAGGTCGTCGAAGTCGACGGGCTGCAGGTCATGATTCAGGCCCTGATCTCGCCGACCGACGGCCCCATCGGGGACTCCGCACTCTGGCTGTCCGACGGCAAGACCATCCTGCTCAACCAGAACGACGCGCGGCCATCTGACCTGACGTCGTTCCAGAAGCTCGGCCACGTCGACGTGCATCTGCTGCAGTTCTCCGGCGCCATCTGGTTCCCGATGGTGTACGACCTGCCCAAGCGGGCCAAACAAGCGCTGGGCGCGACCAAGCGAGAGCGCCAGTTCGACCGCACCCTGCGCTACATCCAGGACCTCGAGGCGTCCTGGGTGTTCCCGACGGCGGGGCCGCCGTGCTTCCTGGACGATGAGCTCTGGGGCTTCAACGACATCTTCGGTGACGAGTCCAATATCTTTCCCGACCAGCAGGTGTTCCTGGACTGGCTGGAGACGAAGGGGCGTCACAACGGCAGGTTGCTGCTGCCCGGCACGGTGGCACGCGTGACCGAGCCCGACTGCCCCGTTGAGCACCCGATCTCCGATGCGGAGGTCGAGAAGCTGTTTTCGGACAAGACGTCCTACCTGCTGGAGATGAAGGAGCGCCGCCAGCCTGCGGTCGAGGCCCAGAAGCAAACCTGGGCGCATCCGCACCTCGACGTGATGGGCGAGATCACCGAGTGGTTCACCCCGCTGTTGCAGGAAGCCGACCACATGGCGGCCGGGATCAATGGCGGCGTCCGGTTCACGGCTACCGACGCCGAACGCGGCGATATCGACTTCATCCTGGACTTCGTCACGCGCGAGGTTCGGCCCTACGCGCAAGAAAAGGTGCGTTACCGGTTCCAGACCAAGCGGGCCTATCTGGAGCAACTGGTCTACGAGCACGAGATCGACTGGGTCAACTCGCTCTTCCTGTCCTGCCGGTTCACCGCCACCCGGATCGGCCCGTACAACGAGTACGTCTACACCTTCTTCAAGTGCCTGTCCGAGGAGCGCCTCAACTACGCCGAAGGCTGGTACGCCGAGGCCGCGCATGACGACGAGACGATCACCATGGACGGGTGGGCGTTCCAGCGCCGGTGCCCGCACCTGAAGGCTGACCTCACGCGCTTCGGCGTGGTGGAGGACGGCGTGCTGACTTGCCAGATGCATGGGTGGAAGTGGCGCCTGAGCAGCGGTAAGTGCATCACCTCAGTGGGCCACCCCCTACGCACCGAAGGCCGCGTGGTCTAACCCGCTTTGGGCGTCTGGAAGTTCCCATATTCGGCGTCGCACGGGGATTTCGGGACGCCCAAAGCGGTGAGCTTCGCTCAGGAGAACCTGGCTAGTTCGACGCCGGCGGACGTCAGTAGGTCTCTGATCCGGCGGGCGATGATCACCGCCCCGGGGGTGTCGCCGTGGACGCACAGGGAACGGATCGGTGTGTCGATAGTGCTTCCGTCGGTGGCTACCACC
>JAVEES010000397.1 GCA_030840285.1 Pseudonocardiales bacterium | reverse complement strand
CTGCCCGGCCATCAGAGGGACACCGACTGGAAGTCGTCCATCAGCCATGCGCCTTTGACAAGTTTCATAGTCACCTGGAATCGATTCTGTGCGAATGTGGCCAGCTTCCCCTTGGAGTCCGAGCGCTGCGAGTCAGAGGAGACCAGCACGACCGCCGAGTCACCCCGCAGGCTGACGAGGCCGGCTCCGGACACCGTCGCCCCCAGATCGGTCTTCTGCTTCGTCATGCCACTCTTGAGCGCTGATTTGCGGGCCTGCCACTCGGTGGCCTTCTGAGGCGTCATGCCCGCGACCGCCGCAGCGAAGTCCGAATCGAAGCTCTTGAGGCGATATGTCTGGATGTTGATGGCTTCCTGCTTCGCAGCGTCCACAGCCGCCTGTTCCTGCCTCGTCAGACCAGCCAGCTTCGAACCGCCACCCAGCCGCTGATGGAGCTGGAAGGCGGCCACCCCGGCCAGCACCGCGACGAGCACGGCCAAGGCGGCGATCCGAAAGCCGCCGAGGGAGCGATGAAGGGCTTGAGTCATGAGAGACCTCCTGTGAGCAGTGGCAGCCACGAATCGTCTGCGAGCACCTGGCTGCCAGCGGCCGAACCGCCGAGCAGGATCGAGGAAACCGACGGACCTGCGGATGCCGAACCCGGGACCGTCCGAGGGTAAGCCGTTCCGCCGCCGGAAGAGCTGATCGGATCGCCGCCGGGGGCATTCTGGGCACCGCGGACGCTGCTCGCGGAGCCCCTGGGCAGCGTGCAGCGAGCGCCGGTGTTGACCGAGGTGGGGCCGGTCTGGCTCGGCTGACGTTTGGCCGTGCCCTGGTAGCCGGCGATGCAGGTGGGCGGGTCGTCGTTGTTGACCACCAGTCCGAAGTGCGCCGTGCCGTCGCCCGGCGTCACCGTGAAACCACCCGCGATCGCCGACGGATAGATCAGCAGGATCGTCTCGATCCCGTCAAGCTTGGAGACCAGAACCTGGTTCACCGAGGTCAAGTTCGCCAGCAGCACGCTGAGATCGTCGCGATTGCCCGTGATGAGGCCGCGCACGGTGTCCAGCTCGCCGGGTCCCGCCGACAGCAGGGCGTTGATATCGCGGTCGCTGGATCTCAGCTGTGCGCTCAGCAGATTGAGGCTGTGCGCCCACCCCTTGATCGCCGAGCCCGAATCGAGCTGTGTCTTGAGCACCGTCTGGCTGTTGTCGATCAACTTCAGGGTCTCAGGCAGCGCCTGCTCGGCCCGGGCCAGCAGCTGATCGCCGGCGTCGAGCAATGCCTGCAAGTCTGGCCCGCGGCCGTTGAAGGCGGTGCCGAGCTCGGTGATCAGCGTGTTGAGCTTGGCGGTGTCGACGTGCGAGACCAGATCATCGAGGTTCTGCAGCAGCACCTGAGTGGCGACCGGCACCTTGCCCGGCTTGGTGAGCACCGCGCCGCTGGTGAGGAACGGGCCGGCGCTGGACGGGGGATCCAGGTTGACGTACTGCTCCCCCACCGCCGAGCGGTCGGAGACGTAAGCCTGTGAATCGATCGGGATGCGGCGGCTGGTGCAGTCCGACAGCCGCAGGTCGACCCGGACCCCGCGCACCTTCACCCCGTCGGAGTCGGTGTAGTCCAGCAGGTGAAGGTCACCGACCTTGCCGACCGTCACACCGCGGTAGGTCACCTCGGCGTTGGTGAAGATGCCGCCGGAATCGGGGAAGTTCGCGCTGACGACGCAGCCGCCGGGACCGAACAGGGTCGAGCCGAGACCGACATAGTTGAAGCCGACGTAACTCACCCCCAGCAACGAGATCACCAGGAAGGCCAGCAGCTGGAACTTCGTAGTTCTGCGGATCATCGCGCCATCACCCGCCCGCGCCAGGTACCAGGGCGGGCGAGCCCTTCAGCGGGCTTTGCGCCGCGGGCGTGCCGGGTGGTGCTGGGCTCAAGAGGTTATCCAGCAGATCGGTCAGGTTCAGGTCCGCACTCACAAAGAGGTTGGTGTAGTCGCCACGGACGCCGTCGACCGCGGTCTTGGGGAACGGATAGGTGGCTAGCAGCTCGAGTGACTTGGGCAGGTCCGAGCCGGTCCGGGTGAGCTGTGTCAGCACCGGATCCAGGCTCCTGAGCGAGCTGACGAAGTTGTCGGTCGAGCCGTTGATCACCCGCACCGCGACCGTGCTCAGCGTGTCCAAGCTCTTGAGCAGCGTGACGAACTGGTCCTTCTCGTCCGCGAGGACTTTGATGGCTTGCGGCATGGTGTCCAGCGCCTTGGCCAGAACCTGCTTCTGGTTGTTCAAGGTCCTGCTCAACGCGTCCAGGTGGTCGATCGCGGTGAGGATGCGGCCCCGCTGGCTGTTCAACGCCGTGCTGAACGTCTTGGCCTGGCTCAGCAGGTCACGCAGCTGCTGGGTATGCCCGCTGAGCGCCTGGTCGAGCTCATGGGTGATCGTCTTGATCTGCTCCAGACCGCCGCCGTTGAGCAGCAAGGACAGCGCCCCGAGCACCTCCTCGACCTCCGGCGTGGCTCCCGTGCGGTTGATGCCGATGAGGGGGTAGGCGTAGCCGGCATGTGCAGCGTCGGCCAGCGAGACCGGGTCGCTGACCTCACCGGACGGCGGGTAGGACAGCGAGACGAACTTCTCGCCGAGCAGCGAGGTCTGGCGGATCTGGGCGTAGGCGTTGGCCGGCAGTTGGACGTCACCGTTGACCACGAGCTGGACCCGCGCGTGCCAGTCGATGAGGGTGACCTTCTCGACCCGTCCGACCGTCACGTCGTTGACCTTCACCGAGGACTGCGGAACCAGATCGAGCACGTTGGCGAAGTCGACCAGCACCCGGTACGGATGGCTGCCGAGGTCGGCGCCGCCGGGCAGGGGCGCCGTGTACAGGCCGTGGAACCCGCACCCTGCCAGCGTCGTCGCGGCGAGCAGGCCCGCTGCCAGCCGGGCCAGCAACCGACGGCCTGAGCCGCTCGGCTGCGTCGAGACCGGCCGCGTCGAGACCTGCCGCATCGAGACCGGCCGCGGCAAGATCGGCCGCCTGAAGAAGGGCGTGTTCATCCGCCGCTCACCCCCGGGATCGTCGGCAATCCGGGCAGCCCGCCGCCGCCGGTCCCTGGCGGGCTGACACCCGGGATCGGAGGCAACCCGCCGAGCTGCTTGGAGATCGCGTCGCAGGTCTGGGCGACCGTCCCGCCGATTGCCGGCAGGCCGACCTTCGAGCTGAGCACCGAGCAGATGACGGACGGATCCAGCAGGCCGCCGATGTTGTCGCGGGTGTCGAGGGTTCCCGAGGACGGGTTGTAGGTGTGCGCCAGGTTCGATACGGCGACCGGAGCCACCGCGAAGATCTCGTTGATCGCGGCCTTCTGCTTGGCGAGCACCGACGTGACGTTCTTCAGCCCGCTGAGATCGGTGTGGATGCTGTCACCGTTGGTCTTGATGAACCCGGCGATGTCGGCCAGCGCGTGGGACAGGTTCTGCAACGCCGCACCGATGGACTGGCGCTCGTCGGCCAGCTCGGAGGTAACCGAGTCCAGCTGGCTGTTGAACTTGCGCACCTGCGCGTCGTTGGCAACCAGCGCGTCGGTGAAGACCTGCAGGTTCTTCACCGTTCCGAAAAGGTCCTGCCGGCCGTTGGCGAGGGTCTGCACCGCCTTGGACAGGTTGCTGATCGTGTCGCCCAGTGCCTTGCCGTTGCCGCTGAGGTTCGCGGCGCCGACCTCGACCAGGTCTGACAGCGGGCCGTTGGCCGACAGCGATGACGAATTGGCTCCCTTCGGGCCGAGAGCGACGTTCAGCTTGTCGAGGGCGGCATAAATGTCGTCGAGTTCCACCGGTGACGCGGTCTGGTTCATGCCGATGCTCGCACCGTTGGCCAGCACCGCGCACTTGCCCGCGCAGGAGGAGTAATCGATCAGCTGGACGTAGCGGTCAGACACCAGCGACGGCGGGATGATCGCCGCCCGGACGACCTTGGCATCCGAGGCGTAGGACGGCAGCTTGATCTTCGCGTCGTACTTCATCGTCACGATCACGCCGTCACCGTCCGGCTTCACCTTCGTGATCGCGCCGATCTTCACCCCGTGCAGGCGAACCGCGGAGCCCGCGTAGAGGCCGACGGCGCGCTCGAAGCGGGCGGTGACGGTCTTGCTCGGAGATGGCAGCAGGACGAAGACCGCGGCGCCGATCACGACCGCCGCCAGGATCCCGGCCAGCACTCCCCTGGACACCGTCTTCGGCAGGACCATGTTCATCACCGCACCCGGCTCTTCGCGCGAGCGCTCATCGCTGCATTCGCTCCGCTCCTCGGGCCGCAAGCGGCCCTGCGATGCTCACTCATCAGCCCAGCCCCGTTCCGTAGCCGAAGATGCCGCCGGCGGAGAGGTTCTGGATGTAGGTGTCAAACCAGCGGCCGTTGCCCAGGGTGTTGGCGAAGACCCGGTAGAACGGCGCCAGCAGCGCTATCCCGCGGTCGATGTTGTCGCTGTTCTTCTGCAGGATGTCCAGCACGCCCTTGAGCTCGTCCAGCGCGGGCTTGAGAGTCTTCTGGTTGTCGGCGACCAGGCCGGAGATCTGCAGTGACAGCGCGGAGGTGTTCACGAACAGGGTGCGAATCGCCTGCCTGCGCTGGTCGAGTTCGTCGAGCAGCTGATTTCCGTCGACCAGCAGCTTGCTGATCTGCTCATCGCGGTCGGCAAGGACGCCGGTGACCGAGTTCGCCCGCGCGAGCAGCGTGCGCAACGCCTGATCCCGCGAGGAGATCGTGCTCGACAACCGGGACAAGCCCTGCAGTGTCGTGCTGACGTCCTTCGGTGTGTCCTTGAAGGTCTGGGCGATAGTCTCCAGCGACTTGCCGAGGGCTGCGGTATCCAGGCTGCCTATCGTCTTCGTCAGGTCGGAAAAGGCGGGATAGACGTCGTAGGGCGTGAGCGTCCGGCTGAGCGGGATCTCGGACTTGGGGTCCTGCTTCGAGGTGCCCTGCGAGTCGAGCTCGAGGTATTTGCGGCCGAGCACCGTCTTGATCTTGATGATGGCCTGGGTCTGGTCACCGAGGTAGGCGTTCTTGACGCGGAACCGCACGCGCACGTGATCGCCGTCGAGCGCCACGCTGTAGACCGTGCCGACCTTGACGCCGGCGATGCGGACCTCGTCGTCCGGACGCAGACCGGAGGACTCGGTGAAGACCGCCGAGTACTGCACGCCGCCGCCGATGATGGGCAGCTTCGCGGCATTGAAGGAGGCCCACAGCAGCACCCCGATGATGACCAGGCCCACCGCGCCGATCATCGTCGGATTGCGCGAGGCGAAGGACCTGCCCCGCGGTGCTTTCTTCAGCCGGGCGGGCTTTGCTCTGGCGGCCATCAGGAGCACCTCGACGTGGCGGAGGTGGTGTTCGGAGCCAGGTTCACGTTGCCGGGCAGGGTCACCGTCCCGCCGAAGGAGCAGAGGTAGAAGTTGAACCAGGACCCGTAGGTGGCGGTACGGGTCAGGCTGGCCACCTTGTCGGGCAGCCGCTGCAGGACGCCG
Organism: Pseudonocardiales bacterium; assembly: GCA_030840285.1. Lineage (GTDB taxonomy): Bacteria > Actinomycetota > Actinomycetes > Mycobacteriales > Jatrophihabitantaceae > Jatrophihabitans_A. The sequence goes on along the minus strand of JAVEES010000397.1, from coordinate 261 downwards.
TCGACGATCGAGCTCCCGTCATTGAGCGTCCTGGCCAGACCCGTGACGTCCACGATGTCCTGCTTGAGCTGCGGCCGGCTCTGCTGTAGCAGCCCCGCGGTCGAACCGGCGAGGTTGTTGATACCGGTGATCGAGTCGCCGATGGCCTTGCGGTCACCTGCCAGCCCGGATACCCAACGCTGTAGCTGGTCGATCAGCAGGGTGAGTTTCTGGTCCCGCTGACCGAGGGTGTCCAGCACGGCGGAGAGATTGTCGACCAGG
>JAVEES010000396.1 GCA_030840285.1 Pseudonocardiales bacterium | reverse complement strand
CCCCGGCCCTGGGTCCGATGTCCACGACCCAGTCGGCGGTTCGGATGGTGTCCTCATCGTGCTCGACGACGATCAAGGTGTTGCCCAGGTCCCGCAGCCGGACCAGCGTTTCGATCAGGCGGTGGTTGTCGCGCTGATGAAGCCCGATCGACGGCTCGTCAAGGACGTAGAGCACGCCCACCAGCCCTGCGCCGATCTGGGTGGCCAGCCGGATTCGCTGAGCCTCTCCGCCGGCCAGCGTCGCGGCCGCGCGATCAAGGGAAAGGTAGTCCAGGCCGACGTCTACCAAGAACCCCAGCCGGGAGTTGATCTCTTTGAGCACCCGCAGCGCGATGAGTTCCTCACGCTTGTTGAGCTTCAGAGCCGACAAGAACTGCGCCGCCTCACCGATCGAGAGGGCACAGATGTCGGCAATCGACTGGCCGCCGAGCGTGACGGCGAGAATCTCGGGCTTCAGCCGCGTGCCGCCGCAGGTCGGGCAGGGCACCTCGCGCATGTAGCCCTCGTACTTCTCGCGGCTCCAGTCGCTATCCGTCTCGGAGTGCCGGCGCTCCAACCACGGCACGACGCCCTCGTAGTTGGCGTAGTAGGAGCGCTCTCGCCCGTAGCGGTTCTTGTACCGGATGTGCACCTGCTCGTTGGTGCCGTGCATGACGGCCTTCTGAGCTTTGGCGGGTAGCTGATCCCAGCGGGATTGCACGCTGAAGCCGATCTGGTCTGCGACGCCTTCGAGTAGACGCAGGAAGTACTCGTTGTTCTGCCCGGTTGCCCACGGCGCGATCGCGCCCTCGGCGAGTGATCTTTCGGGGTCGGGGACGAGCAGTTCAGGATCGACCTCTTTGCGGGTACCGATTCCGGTGCAGTCCGGGCAGGCGCCGAACGGAGCGTTGAAGGAGAACGAGCGCGGTTCGAGCTCGTCGATAGCCAGCGGGTGGTCGTTAGGGCAGGCGAGGCGCTCGGAGAAGCGGCGCTCGCGGTGCTCGTCGTCCTCGGGCAGGTCGACGAAATCGAGGATCACCAGTCCCCCGGCAAGGCCCAGCGCCGTTTCGACCGAATCCGTGATGCGCTGCTTACTGCTGGCCTTGGCGGTCAGCCGGTCCACCACGACCTCGATAGTGTGCTTCTCCTGCTTCTTCAGCTTGGTTCGTTCTTCCAGCGGGCCCGTGAAATCGGTCAGCGGCAGAACCGTGCCGTCGACCCGGACGCGGGAGTAACCCTTTACCTGAAGGTCATCGAAAAGATCGGCGTATTCGCCCTTGCGTTCTCTGATGACGGGCGCGAGCACCTGGAATCTGGTGCCCTCGGGCATCTCGAGGACCCGGTCGACGATCTGCTGCGGCGTCTGCCTGCTGATCAGCTCCCCGCAGATGGGGCAATGCGGGTGCCCGATCCGCGCGAACAGCAGCCGCAGGTAGTCATAGACCTCGGTGATGGTGCCGACCGTCGAGCGAGGGTTGCGCGACGTGGACTTCTGGTCGATGGAGACCGCCGGTGACAGTCCCTCGATGAAATCGACGTCCGGCTTGTCCATCTGACCGAGGAACTGCCTGGCATAGGCCGACAACGACTCGACATAGCGGCGCTGGCCTTCGGCGAAGATCGTGTCGAAGGCGAGTGAGGACTTACCCGAACCTGACAGGCCGGTGAACACGATCATCGCGTCCCGAGGCAGGTCGAGGTGGATGTCCTTCAAGTTGTGCTCGCGGGCACCACGGACGATCAGGCGATCAGACACAGGCTTCTCTCTGGTAAGGCAGGACTCACACGGGCGGAACGCAGCATTTGTCACGGGGCGCCCGAACGGACGCGTTCTGATTGACCCGCAGCTAGGTTGCTTCCGCCACCGAGACTAATAGCGGGGTACGACAAGTACATGTCGGCAGCCCACGCCGGGGTGCACGAGCGCCTCTCGGTGACGGCGTGGCGTTGTCCAGGTCGATGGTCTTTGGCCCGTCGAGTTGATAGGGACGACGGGCGCGCTACCGCCGAGCGAGTCGATCAACGCTCGGCGCGACTCCCAGCAGTGCGCAATACGCGCCAGCAACCAGCAGCAGCCAGACCGACTGGTCCACAGAGTTCCGCGTTGCGTACCCGGCTACACCGACCAGCAGTACCAATGCCAGCCAGGCAGCCAAGACACAGCGCCCCAACACCGTGGACATGAGCAGTCGACGTGTCTCGACCGGGCCATTTACGTGAATCATGACCGCAGTATCCGCCGGTTCAGCTGCTTCCCCACGATGGGGCACAGGATGCCGCCGACGATGAACGCCCACGTGAAGCCCTTTCCGCCGGCGTAGTCATGAGCGATCTTGGCTGCGGCCCAAATGCCCGTGAGCGCCACGAACACGTTGACGGCTGCCAGTCCGACCCGCTCAACGGTTGTCGTGGATTCACGGACCGTGTACTGGAACCGGCTGAGAATCAGGTACATCACCAGCACGACCATCGCGCCCAGCACCGCAAGACCGATTGCCATGTGCACTATCCGCCAGCAGTAGAGGTAGACGGTTCCGTCTGATGACCGATTGTCTAATAGACAGTGTGATTGCCCGTCAAATAAAGATCGTGCGAGTTTGTTAGAGATATCCGACATGCCCGGCGCGTATTCGTGCGGCTGCGCCCTCAGACCTCGACGGACCTACCGGCTACGCCGCCTGCTACAGCCCGCACGGGTCGGATTTGTACCCATCGGGCATGATCGAAGCATGCCTCGAACGATTGCCACCAACACCCAGGTCGACCTCAGCTCGTTGCTTGATTTCGTGCGACCGCGGCACCAGATGATCGTGATCGCCAGGCGCCAGGACGGGTCGCCGCAGGCTTCGCCGGTCAGCGGCGGCGTGGACGCCGAGGGCCGGATCGTCGTATCGACGTACCCCGAGCGTGCCAAGGCCGCCAACCTGCGCCGCGACCCGCGCTGCAGCGTGCTGGTGCTTTCCGACGACTTCGGCGGCGCATGGGTGCAGCTGGATGGGAGGGCCGAGGTGATCGAGCTGCCCGAGGCCCTCGAACCGCTGGTCGACTACTACCGCTCCATCTCTGGCGAGCATCCGGATTGGGAGGAATACCGCGCTGCGATGAAGGCTCAGGGCAAGGCTCTGATCCGGATCACGCCCGAGCGCTGGGGTCCGATCGCGACAGGTGGCTTTCCGGCCCGGCTCGCGGACGGCTGATCAAGTCGGGCCAGTCGGCCTCGCGGACGGCTGATCACCGGACCGTCAAGGCAGCCGCCAGTCGACCGGCGCGGCGCCCGCGGCGATTAGGGCCTGGTTCGAGCGGCTGAAAGGGCGCGAACCGAAGAAACCGCCGGCCGCCGAAAGCGGGCTCGGGTGTACCGACTCGATCCGGACCACGCCGTCCAGCAGCGGCCGCAGCGACTGTGCCTGGCGCCCCCAGAGGATGGCCACCAGCGGCGTGCCGCGGGCGACGAGCGCGCGTACCGCTTGCTCGGTGATCCGCTCCCAGCCCTTGCCTTGGTGTGAGCCTGAACGTCCGGGCTGGACGGTCAGAACCCTGTTCAGCAGCAGCACGCCCTGACCGGTCCACGGGGTCAGGTCGCCGTTCGACGGCGGCGCGACCCCGAGGTCAGACTGCAGCTCCTTGAAGATATTGACCAGCGACCTGGGCAGCGGTGTCACGTCCGCGGCGACCGCGAAGGACAGCCCGATCGGATGACCGGGCGTGGGGTAGGGGTCCTGCCCGACGATGAGTACCCGGACGGCATCGAAGGGCTGCTGGAAGGCACGCAGCACGTTCGGGCCCGCAGGCAGGTAGCTCCGGCCGGCAGCGATCTCGGCGCGCAGGAAATCGCCCATTCCTGCGATGTCATCGGCCACCGGCTGCAGGGCCTGTGCCCAGCCCGCCTCCAGCAACTGACCCAACGGCGTCCTCGGCACGGCGACCACCGTACCGAGCAGCGCTGGACCGGGAAGACGAGACCGGGAAGACGAGACCGGGAAGACGAGACCTGGGAGACTAGACCTAGAACTCCCGGATAGATTCTCGGCGTCGGCGCAAATGATCAGCCGGCTCGCCGTAGGCTCATACCCGTTATGGGTAACTACACCATCACCACGCTCGGTGCCGCGACCGAGCTGCTCACGTTGCCGCTGGATCAGCCGCTGGCCGAGTGGAATGACCCGCGCATCGTCCAGGTCCCCCGAGGCATCTCCCGGCACGTCGTCCGGTTCGTTCGGGCGCAGAACCAGATCTTCGCCTTCAAAGAGGCAACGACGCGCTACGTCGTGCGCGAACATCACCTGCTGCGCGAACTGGCCGATGCCTCGGTGCCGGTGGTCGACGCGTTCGGCACCGTCATCGATCGCAGCGACCACGACGGGAATCAGTTGGAGTCGCTGCTCATCACCCGGCACCTTCCCTATTCGCTCCCTTATCGGTCCCTGTTCACCGAGCGCTCGCTGCCCGACCTGCGAGCGCGCCTGCTGGACGCGCTGGCCCAGCTGTTCGTCCGGTTGCACCTTGCCGGCTTCTTCTGGGGAGACTGTTCGCTGTCGAATACGCTTTTCCGGCGCGACGCCGGCTCGCTCGCGGCCTATCTGGTCGATGCCGAGACCGGCGAGACCCACCCCCAGCTCACCTCTGGCCAGCGGATGCATGACATCAGCATCGCCACTGAGAACATCGCGGGCGAGCTGATGGATCTGCAGGCCGGCGGCTATCTCTCCGAAGACGCCGACCCCATCGACATGGCAACCGCGCTGGAGCCTCGATACCTCAACCTGTGGACCGAACTAACCGATGACGAGGTGTATCCCTCCGCCGAGAGCTACCGCATCGAAGAGCGCGTCCGCCGCCTGAACTCCCTCGGCTTCGACGTATCGGAGATCGGCATCCGCACCGAGGACGCGGGAAGCAAGCTTCGCTTCGAGACTCACATCGTCGAACCGGGCCACCATGCTCGCCGGGTATACGCCCTTACCGGACTGCATGTGCAGGAGAACCAGGCCAGAACGATCCTCTCCGATCTTGCCCGCTTTCGCGCCAAGTGGATCGAGGGCGTCGGCCACGACATTCCCGAAGACCTGGCGGCCCGCAAGTGGCTGGACGAGAAGTTTTACGGGGTCCTCAGCATGATCCCCCCGGAGCTGCGTAAGAAGCTGCCGGACGCAGAGCTGTTCCACGAGATCGGAGAGCACCGCTGGCTGATGTCGGAGCGTCTGGGTCGCGATGTGGGCCGTGCCGCGGCCGTGGAGGACTACGTGCGTACGGTGCTGTCCAAGCTTCCGGACGCATCCGTGCGGATCTTGACCGACGCGACCGGCGAGCTGCCGGCCGTCCGAGACTGAGGATGAGCCGCTGATGAGCGCACCCGATTCCGACTACACCGGCGAGGTCCAGGTCGGCGGACCGGTCGATATCCGGGAACTGCCCGCCTTGACCATCGCCAAGCTCGCGGTCGGCAAGATGTCGAACAACGTTTACCTGCTGCGCTGTCGCGCCACCGGACAGGCGCTGCTGATCGATGCCGCCGACGAGCCGGAGCGGGTGATCGAGCTGGCACGGATGGGCGGCGAACCTGTGCAGTCAGTCCTGACGACCCACCGCCATGGTGATCACTGGCAGGCGCTGGCCGCCGTCGTCGCCGCTACCGGAGCTCGAACGCTGGCCGGTGAGGCAGACGCCGACGCAATCCCGGTCCCGACGGATCGGCGGCTGAGCCATGGCCAGACCGTGCACGTCGGTCAGGCCGAGCTTGCGGTGATCGGGCTTCGCGGCCACACCCCGGGATCGATCGCGCTGTACTACCGGGACCCGACGGGCAGCGGCCATCTGTTCACCGGGGACTCGTTGTTCCCGGGTGGTGTCGGCAGGACTGGCAATGCCGCGGACTTCGGCTCCCTGGTCGACGATGTGCAGGCCCGGATCTTCGATGTCTACGACGACTCGACGTGGTTCTACCCGGGGCACGGCAACGACTCCACGTTAGGTGCCGAGCGACCGCACCTGGCGGGATGGCGCGAACGCGGCTGGTAGCCCCATAGCTCCTGCCGCCCCCTCCCCGCTCCCTCCCGCTTTGGGCGTCCCGAAATACCCTCCAACGGCCCCTTTCTGGCTATTTCCAGACGCCCAAAGCGGGGTGGCGGCGCAGGAATCAGGCAGAATGGTAGGCGTGCCGCTGAGTCCGTCGATCCGTCGGAACGCCGATCCCGAACTGGCACAACAGCTCTTGCAGGCTCGCCGCGACTCGGTACCTCGAATCCGCTATCCAGCAGAACTTCCGGTCAGCCAGCGGCGCGAAGACCTGCTGGCCGCGATTTCCCAGCACCAGGTCGTCATCGTGGCGGGCGAAACAGGTTCGGGCAAGACCACCCAGCTTCCCAAGCTCTGCCTGGAGCTCGGCCGCGGGGTCGAGGCGATGATCGGGCACACCCAGCCGCGCCGGATCGCCGCCCGCGCGGTCGCCGAACGGGTGGCCGACGAACTTGGCACCGAGGTAGGGCAGGCCGTGGGTTTCGCGGTGCGGTTCACCGATCGGGTGTCTGAGGCCAGCCTGATCAAGGTGATGACCGACGGCATCCTGCTCGCTGAGATCCGGCGTGATCGGCTGCTTCGCGCCTACGACACGATCATCATCGACGAGGCCCACGAGCGCAGCCTCAACATCGACTTCCTGCTCGGTTACCTGCAACGCCTGCTCCCCCGGCGTCCCGATCTCAAACTGATCATCACCTCGGCAACGATCGACCCTGAACGATTCGCGCGTTACTTCGGCGACGCGCCCATCATCGAAGTCTCCGGGCGCAGTTACCCCGTCGAGATTCGGTACCGGCCGCTCGTGGATCCCGACAGCCCGGACAGCGAGGACCGCGACCAGGTCGGCGCGATCTGCGACGCCGTCACCGAACTCGCAGCCGAGCCGCCCGGCGACGTCCTGGTGTTCCTGAGCGGCGAGCGTGAGATCCGCGACACCGCCGATGCGCTCGCCGCGATGAACCTGCGCGAGACCGAGATCCTGCCGTTGTATGCCCGGTTGTCCGCTGCGGAGCAACATCGGGTATTCAGCACGCATCGGGGCCGGCGCATCGTGCTCGCCACCAACGTCGCCGAGACCTCGCTCACGGTGGCGGGCATCAAATACGTCATCGACGCCGGCACCGCGCGCATCTCGCGCTACAGCAACCGCACCAAGGTCCAGCTACTACCGATCGAGCCGATCTCGCAGGCATCTGCCCGCCAACGTTCGGGACGTTGCGGTCGCACGTCGGACGGCGTCTGCATCCGGTTGTACTCGCAAGCGGATTTCGAGGCACGTCCGGCCTTCACCGATCCCGAGATCCTGCGGACGAACCTTGCCTCGGTGATCCTGCAGATGGCCACGCTGGACCTCGGGCCGATCGAGGACTTCGGCTTCCTCGACCCGCCAGATCGGCGCCAGATCGCCGACGGGCTCGCGCTGCTCAACGAGCTGGGCGCGCTGCACACCGGCGGCAGGAATGGACGGAGCCTGACCGAGACCGGCCGCCGGATCGCGCAGCTGCCGGTGGACCCACGCCTGGCACGAATGATCCTCGAGGCTGACAACCGCGGATGCGTACGGGACGTCCTGGTGCTGGCGGCAGCGCTCACGATCCAAGATCCCCGCGAGCGTCCGGTCGAGCATCAGCAGGCCGCCGATGCCCTGCACGCCCGCTTCGCCGATCCGACCTCAGACTTCGCGAGCTACCTGAACCTGTGGCGGCACCTGCGCGAACAACAGCGCGAACTGTCCTCCAACCAGTTCCGCAAGATGTGCCGCGCGGAGTTTCTCAACTACCTGCGAATCAGGGAGTGGCAGGACCTTTTCAGCCAGCTGCGCCAGATCGCCAAGGGCATGGGCATCAGGATCGGCGACCAGCCTGGTGACCTCGAGCAGATCCACCGAAGCCTGCTGTCCGGGCTCCTCTCACACGTCGGCCTGAAGGAAGGACCGCGCGGGGACTACCTAGGTGCCCGCGGTGCGCATTTCGCTATCTTCCCCGGATCGGCGCTCTTCAAGAAGCAGCCACAATTCGTGATGGCAGCCGAACTTGTCGAGACCTCACGGCTCTGGGCACGTACGAACGCGGCGATTCAGCCCGAATGGGCCGAGGAACTAGCGGCTCAGCTCGTGCGGCGAAGTTATAGCGAGCCGCATTGGGAGCGTCGGCGCGGCGCCGTGGTCGCCATCGAACGCGTGACGCTGTTCGGGGTCCCGCTGGTGGTCGGGCGCAAGGTGGGCTATCACCGGATCGATCCGGAACTCAGCCGGGACCTGTTCATCAGACACGCCCTAGTCGAGGGCGACTGGGACAGTCGTCATCGCTTCGTGCTGGCCAACCGCGCCTTGATCGAGGAGGTGCACGACCTGGAGAACCGGGCGCGACGCCGCGACATCCTGGTCGACGACGAATCGGTATACGCCTTCTACGACAAGCGGATTCCGGCCTCGGTGGTATCGGCCAGGCACTTCGACAGCTGGTGGAAGAAGGCGTCCAGACGCACACGGGACCTGCTGGATCTGCGGCAGGAAGACCTGGTGCGGGCCGGCGCTGAGGAGATCTCCAGCGACCAGTTCCCCGACCGCTGGACGTCTGGCTCCTTCGATGCCGAACTCAGCTACCGCTTCGAGCCAGGCAGCGCCAGCGACGGCGTGACAGTAGCCATCCCGTTGCCGCTACTCAACGAAGCCAAGGCCGCCGGCCTGGACTGGCTGGTACCGGGCCTGCGGGCCGAACTCGTCACAGCGCTGTTGCGGGCTCTGCCCAAGCCGTTGCGACGTGGCGTGGTCCCCGTCCCGGATACCGCTGCCGAACTCGTCGCGGCGCTGCCGGAGCGTCTGCCCGACGACAGCCACGGCCTCACCCAGTGGATGTCCGAGCACTTGCGCAGGACTCGGGGCCTGGACGTCTCAGTCGAAGACTGGCAGCTCGATCGGCTGCCCGAGCATCTTCGCCCGACGTACCGCGTCATCGGCGAGAGCGGTGCCGTATTACGCGAGAGCAAGGATCTCTCGGCGTTGCAGCGGGAATTCGCGCCGGCCGTCGCGAAGACGATCCAGCTCGCCACCCAGGACATCAGCCGGGATGCCGTGGCCGACTGGGACTTCGGCGAGCTTCCGCGATCGGTGCAGCGGACAGTCGGTGGACACACCGTGACGGGCTACCCCGCGCTGGTCGACAATGCGCCAGCGGCCGCGAGTCCGGTCGGCATCGCGGTAGTGGAGAGCGAGGCCGACAGCGACGCCAGATGTGGGCAGGCACTCGTCGCTTGCTCACAGCCACCATCGCCTCGCCGGTCAAGCAGCTCAAGGCCACGCTCGACCCCAGGACGCGCCTGCTGATGACCCGCAGCCCGCACGGCTCGGTGGACGCGCTGATCGCTGATTGCGTTACCGCAGCGGTTGATCTGCTGATGCGTCGCGCAGGTGGTCCGGCCTGGCGGCAGGAGGATTTCGAGAAGCTGCGGGACTCGGTGGCGGTCGACCTCATCCCCACAGCCGAGCGGATGGTCCGCACGGTCGCCTCGATCATCGCCCAGACCCAAGAGACCGAACTCGCGCTGGACGCGAGCATGCCGCCATCGCTGGCATCAGTGCCGGTTGACGAGCGCGCCCACCTACAGAGCCTGATCTTTCCGGGCTTCGTCACCGCGACCGACGCATCACAGCTGGCCAATCTTCCCCGCTATCTGCAGGCCATCAGGCAGCGACTGGCCGACGCCCCCACCAACCCCGCTCGTGACGCCGAGCGCCGTGCCGTCGTGGCGCTGGTTGAACGGGATCTCGCCGAGCTGCGCGCCCGCACCGGCGATCGGACCGACCCGCAGTCACTTGACCTGGTCCGCTGGCTGATCGAGGAGCTAAGGGTGAGCTTGTTCGCGCAGCGGCTCGGAACGGCGCAGCCGGTCTCGGTTAAACGGATCCATGCCGCGATGGATGACCTGGACCCACGCTGACTCCGGGCGGGCGAGGGCCTCGGCTCGGGCGTCGGGCTCAGGCTTCGGGCTCAGGCGTTGGACCGGCCCTCAACAGCCTCGACTGCCTCATTGATTCCGGCATAGTAGGAACCGCGAAAGTACACCAGCGGCGCCGCGATCTCATCGTGCACGCCCATTCGCTGGATGCGGGCGGTCACGACCGTGTGGTCGCCCGCCGGGTATTCCGCCTCGATCGAACATTCCAGCCACCCCAGCGCGTCCGACAGCAGTGGCGCACCGTTGGTACCAGGCGTCCAGTCGATCGAGGTGAACCGGTCCGACACCCGCGACGCGAACAGGCGACTCACCGATTCCTGACCGGCCGACAGCACGTTGATGGCGATATCGCCCGCGTCCCGGAGCAATGGCCAGGTTGAGGAATTGAGTGCCGGGCAGAATAGGACCAGCGGCGGTTCCAGCGAGAGCGAGGTGAAGGAGTTCATCGACAGGCCGACCGGCCCGTTCGGAGTCACCGCAGTGATGACGGCCACGCCGGTGGGGTAATGCCCGAGCACGTGACGGGACAACTTCTGATCCGGGCCGCTCAGGACTGGCCCTATTACGGTTGCCTCCTGGCCGTAGTCGTGGTCGCTCACCTGGCCAGCCTAGTCGCGCAGAACCGCTTGCCGAGGCGGGATGGTGCGATACGGTCGCATCGATCTCGCTGTCGATTCGGTAGTTGTACCGGCACGCTACCGACAAAGGAGTCGAGCCATGGCGTATTACCGCAGCGTGGGTTCGGTACCCCCCAAGCGCCATACCCAGCACCGCGATCCCGCTGGCAACCTGTATTACGAAGAGCTGATGGGCGAGGAAGGATTCTCCTCCGACTCGTCGCTGCTGTACCACCGTCACATCCCGTCCGCAATCGTGGATGCCCGTAGCTGGCAGCTGCCCGACCACGCGACAACGCCCAACAGCCCTTTGCTGCCCAGGCACCTGGTCCTGCCATCGCTGTTCGAGGACGCCGCCGTCGCGACGATCGATATCGTCACCGGGCGGCGGCTGATCCTTGGCAATGCGGACGTCCGGATCAGTTACGTGGTCGCCGGGGCGGTATCACCGCTGTACCGCAACGCCACCGGCGACGAGTGCGTCTACCTCGAGTCCGGCAGCGCGCGGGTAGAGACGGTCTTCGGTGCGATCGACGTCGCGCAGGGCGATTACCTCATCGTGCCCAGGGCGACGACACATCGCTGGGTGCCGGTCGGCGCAGAATCGGTCAAGGCCTATTGCATCGAGGCGAACTCCCATATCGCGCCGGCGCACCGGTACCTGTCCAAGTACGGCCAGCTGCTCGAGCACGCGCCCTACTGCGAACGGGACCTGCGCTCCGCTGCCGCACCCCATACCGTCGAGGACGAGGGCCCGGTCGAGGTGTACCTGAAACACCGGGACCCGCGCGCACCCGGTGGGCTGGCGGGCACGGTGCACACCGTTCCGAATCATCCCTTCGACGTGGTGGGCTGGGACGGCTGCCTGTATCCCTATGCCTTCAACGTCGCCGATTACGAACCCATCACCGGCCGGATTCATCAGCCGCCACCGGTGCACCAGGTGTTCGAGGGCCAGAACTTCGTCATCTGCAACTTCGTACCCCGCAAGGTGGACTACCACCCGCTCTCTATTCCGGTGCCGTACTACCACTCGAATGTCGACTCTGATGAGGTGATGTTCTACTGCGGTGGCGATTACGAGGCGCGCCGCGGTTCGGGCATCGGCCAGGGGTCCATCTCACTGCATCCCGGCGGCCACTCCCATGGACCGCAACCCGGCGCGTACGAGCGCAGCATCGGCGTGCAGTTCTTCGACGAGCTCGCGGTGATGATCGACACCTTCCGGCCGCTGGAACTCGGCGAAGGCGGTGTGGCCTCCGATGACGGACGGTACGCCTGGAGCTGGAGCGGTGGCCGCCAGGCTGGCGCGGAAGAATCGTGACCTGGCTCGAGCTGGCACCAGCTGATCCCTTCGGCATCCAGACGTTGCCCTATGGGGTGATCCACACGCCGGCCTTGTCCGGGTGTGCCGTCCGGATCGGTGATCGTGCGCTTCCGCTGTATCCGGCGGCGTCCACGCTGCGTCCCGAGCTTGCCTGGCTGCTGGACGGTTCCACGCTCGATCGGTTGCTCGCGGCCGGGCCGCAAGCCTGGTCAGCGATTCGGCTCGCAGTCACCGAGTGGCTATCAGAGGACCGCGATCGCTCTGTCATCGAACCGCTGCTGGTGGATCTGAAAGATGTCAGCATGCGGTTGCCGTTCACCGTCGCCGACTACGTCGACTTCTACGCCTCGGCGAACCATGCGGCCAATGTCGGACGCATTCTGCGACCCGACGCCGAACCACTGCCACCGAACTGGAAACACCTGCCGATCGGCTACCACGGCAGATCCGGGACGGTGGTGGCATCCGGTACCGGGATACGTCGCCCCAACGGCCAGCGCAAGGAGGGCGAGGACGTGCTATTCGGGCCCACCGCCAGGCTCGATCTTGAGGCCGAGGTCGGTTTCGTGGTGGGCGTCGGTTCCGCAATGGGCACGCCGGTCGCGGTCGATGCCTTCGACCGGCACGTCTTCGGTGCGGTTCTGCTCAACGACTGGTCTGCCCGCGACATCCAAGCCTGGGAGTACGTGCCGCTCGGACCATTTCTCGGCAAGTCCTTCGCGACATCGATCTCAGGCTGGATCACTCCGCTGGCGGCGCTGACGCACGCCCGGGTTGCCGGCCCGCTCAGGTCGCCGAAGCCGCTGCCCTACCTTGATGACCGGGGCTCGTCGTGGAATCTCGACCTCACGTTGGAAGTCCGGCTCAACGGTGAGCTGCTGTCCCGGCCGCCGTTCGCGAGCATGTACTGGACACCCGCCCAAATGTTGGCTCATCTGACCGTGAACGGCGCCTCATGCCGCTCGGGCGACCTGTTCGGGTCAGGAACGGTGAGCGGCTCGGAACGCGGTCAAGTGGGGAGCCTGCTCGAACTGAGCTGGGCAGGACGCGAGCCGTTCCTGCTGTCCGACGGCGTCGAGCGAACCTTCCTGCAGGACGGCGACCGCGTCAGCATTACCGCGACGGCGCCGGGCCCAGCAGGCTCGGTAATCGGCATCGCTGAAGTCAGCGGCCATATCCTGCCGGCCGCAAGGTAAGTCGTTCAGCGCGTCCCGATAGGTTCGTACAACTGATTCGAACGTAGACGGCTTGCTATACGAACTATTCGATAGAATACTGATGCGATGCTCCCGTACCCGTCCGCCAGCTCCGCCGACAGGTTAACGGCGCTTATCGAGGCAGAACGGGATCGATATGCCGCCGCACGCCCCGAATCCCGGCGCCTGTTCAGCGCGGCCACACACCTGTTCGGCAGCGTGCCCATGACGTGGATGGCGAAGTGGAGCGGCGGATTTCCGATCTACCTGGACCGCGCCGAGGGCGCCCGCGTGATCGATGTGGACGGGCACAGCTACGCCGACTTCGCACTCGGCGACACCGGTGCAATGGCCGGGCACTCGCCGGCGCCAGTTGCCGAGGCGATCCGGAGCCGGGCCATCGAGCGCGGCGGAATCACCGCCATGCTGCCGACCGAGGACGGCGAGTGGGTCGGAGCCGAGCTGAGCCGCAGGTTCGGCCTCGCGAAATGGTCCTTCACCCTGTCGGCCACCGATGCCAACCGCTGGTCGATCCGGCTCGCCCGACTGGTCACCGGAAGGCCGAAGATCCTGGTCTTCTCCTACAGCTATCACGGCAGCGTCGATGAGACCTTCGTGGTTCTGGACGACCAGGGCACGCCACAGTCGCGACCGGGCAATGTCGGTCCGGCCGTGGACCCCACCGAGACAACCAGAGTCGCGCATTTCAACGACCTTGCCTCGGTCGAGCGAGAACTCGCTCACGGCGACGTGGCGGTCATCGTCACCGAACCCGCCCTAACCAACATCGGCATCGTGCTGCCCGAGCCCGGCTTTTTGGACGGCCTGTCCCGCCTGGCGGCCGAGCACGGCACGCTCCTGCTGATCGATGAGACGCACACCTTCTCAGCCGGCCCGGCCGGGATGACAGGCACCGAGCAGCTGGCGCCAGACATCGTCGTCATCGGCAAGTCGATCGGCGGCGGGATCCCCTGCGGGGCGTACGGCCTGAGCGAGCGGGTCGCAGCTCGAGTGAGCGAGCTGGCTCGCGGCGGCTCCGCGGATCTCGACGATGTCGGCGGCATCGGCGGGACCCTCGCCGGCAACGCACTGTCCACCGCTGCGATGCGTGCGACGCTGTCGCAGGTGCTCACCGCCGATGCCTTCCACGGGATGATCGCGCTGTCCACGTGCTACACCACATCGGTTCGTTCGACCATCGAGCGATACGGACTGCCCTGGTCGATCGCGCAACTCGGGGCGCGGGCCGAGTTCCGGTTCACCTCCCCCTCGCCCCGTACCGGCAACGAGTCCGCCGCAGCGGCGAACCCCGCGCTGGACGAGTACTTCCACCTGTACCTGGCGAATCGCGGGGTCTTGTTGACGCCATTTCACAACATGGCACTGATGTCGCCCGCCACCAGTGCGGCAGACGTCGATCTTCATTGCGAATTGTTCACAGAGGCGGTGATCCAGCTGATCGACGGGCTAGCGTCACCGTCGTGACCTCTGACGCTGCGAAACCCGAGCCGCACATCACCCGCATTTCCTTGGACGCCATCGATCACCAGCTGATCGGGCTGCTTCAACGGGACGGGCGTGCCTCCTACGCCGACCTGGCGCCGGCCGTCGGGTTGTCGGCCCCCGCGGTGCGTCAGCGGGTTCAGCGCTTGATCGAAGGCGGCGTCGTCCAGATCGTCGCGGTGACTGACCCGCTCGCGCTGGGACTGCCCGTCATGGCGCTGGTGGGAATCAAGGTCAACGGCGACGCGCTCGCCGTGGCCGATGCCCTCGGCGCCATCGATCGGGTGATCTACGTCGTGGTCACCGGCGGTGCCTACGACGTGTTCGCCGAGGTGGTCTGCGGCGACATGTCGGAACTATTTCATGTCATCAACGGCGAGATACGGCCGATGCCTGGCGTTGCGGCGGTCGAGTCGTTCCCCTATTTCGACATCCGGACACACCGCTTCACCTGGGACACCTCGACGGACTGAAGCACGCTTGAGCTGCGCGGGCCCGGAGTTCAACAGCGCGGGCCGGAGTTCAACAGCGCTGATCGGCGCAGCCCAGCGCGGCCGGCGACCGCGACCCGTCCGGATTACACCGAGTGGAGTCTGGGAGGATATTTCCCCATGGTCCTCGAAGTAGCACTCATCGACGTCACGCCCGGAGCAGAAGACGATTTCGAAGCCGGTTACCGGCAAGCAAAGCAGGCGCTGGCCTCTTCCGAGGGGCTGCGCAGCATCAGGATGACCCACGGCATCGAGACGCCCAGCAGGTTCGTTCTGCTCGTCGAATGGGATTCACTCGATGCTCACCAGGCGTTTCGCGATTCCGATCGATTCGCGGTCTGGCGCGCCGGGATCGGCCCGCATTTCGCAGGGCCTCCACACGTAGAGCACTTCGCAGACCTAGACTGACCCGCCCAATCCCGCACCACCAGCTTTGGGCGTCTGGAAATCCCCCGAAAGTGCCATCTGGAGGTTACTTCCAGACGCCCAAAGCGGCGCGCAGCAATAGGAGCCGCTACGGCAGGTCGATCTACCATCAAGACATGGACTATGCCGAGGTCGCCGCGCTCATGACCCGTGCCATGTCGGACCCCTACCGGCTGGCGGATATCTTGATCCAGTCGGCGGACGATGACGATGCCAAGGCTCGTCTCATAGCTGAGTGCGACATAACTGCCGATGAGGCAGCGATTATTCTGGACCAACAGTTGAGGCTGATAATCGGATCGCATCGGGAAGAGCTGCGTTTGGCCGCGACTAATACAGAGCGCTGACATTTGCACCGTTGACTTATTGGCGCTGCGTGACATTGGCGAAGAGATTCAGGCGTAGGTATTCGCTAGAGGGCAACCATGCGAAGCCACACAGATGGCCTATTTCTTGTAGACGACCTCGAGGATGTTGCCCGCATTGTCAGCCAATTGCGCGCCGTAGTAGTTCAGGTGTTCCGCCTCCCATTCCCTGGGAGCCTGGATAGCGCGCGCGCCGGCTGCCTCACCAGCTTTGAACGCGGCCTCGACTGCCGCGCGGTCATCGACGGCCAGGGCCCAATGCGCCCCTCGGGTGGGCCGCGCGCCGGACACCAGCAGGATCAGCAGCTCGCCCGCCACGGTCGCATAACCGATCGCGGCCACGCTGTCGGTGTCATCCTCATCTGCCTCGGGGTCCTCATAGTCGACGCTCGCGTTCAGTCCCAGGGCGGTGAACACCGCGTCGTAGACTGGCCGACTGGCCTCGAAGTCGTCTGTGACGATGGTGACGTGATCCAGAGTCGTGCGAAGAGGCATGACCACATCTTTACCGGATCGAAGGGATCAACGTGCAGCTACACCCCGAGGTACGCGAAGCTCTGGCCGCCGGACGACCGGTCGTCGCCTTGGAGAGCACGATCATCAGCCACGGCCTGCCCCGCCCGGACAACCTCCAAATCGCCAGGCAGATCGAACAGTCTGTGCGCGACGGCGGCGCGGTCCCGGCCACGATCGCCATCGTCGACGGCCAGCCTCACATCGGCCTCGATGATCGGGCGCTGGAGGTCATCGCGACGTCTCAAGACGTCCTCAAAGTGAGTGTCCGCGACATCGCGACCATCGCGGCCCGCGGCGGGATCGGCGCCACGACGGTCGCCTCTACCGCCCACCTCGCGGCACGCGCGGGTATCGCGCTGTTCGCCACCGGCGGTCTCGGCGGCGTGCATCGCCAGGCCCGCGAATCATGGGACGAGTCGGCAGATCTGACGACGCTGTCCCGTACGCCGATCGCGGTCGTGTGCGCTGGCGTGAAGTCGATACTGGATGTCCCGGCCACGCTGGAGAGGCTGGAGACCCTCAACGTCGGAGTGCTGGGATTCCGCACCGATTCCTTTCCCGGCTTCTACTTGGCGGATTCCGGATTTCCGCTGGACTGGCGGGTGAATTCTGCCGATGAGGTCGCCGACGTGCTGCAGGCTCGCCACGCGCTCGGGACCGATGCCTTCGGACTTGTCATCGCCAACCCGATCCCGCTGCCGGATGAGCTCGACCGCGGGTTGCACGACCGGACGCTTGCAGCCGGCCTCGCCGAACTGCGGGAACGTGGCGTGCGGGGCAAGCAAGTGACCCCGTTCCTTCTCGAGTTCTTCCACCGTGAGACGCACGGCGCATCGCTGGCCGCCAACGTCACGCTCGTACTGAACAACGCGAGGGTTGCGGCCGAGATCGCCGCGGCCTACGCAGCAGCGTGAGCGGGCTCGGCACCGGCCGGATCGTCTGCCTGGGCGATGCGATGGTCGATGTGCTGGCGCTGCTGCCTGCCCCGCTGACCGTCGGTTCCGACACTCCGGCACCGATCAGTGTGAGCCAGGGCGGCTCGGCCGCCAACACTGCCGCCTGGCTCGCTTCGATCGGCTCGCCCAGCGCGTTCCTCGGCAGGGTCGGGCAGGGTGCCTTCGGCGAGGAGGTCACCCGCGAACTGGAAAGCCACGGGGTCGAAGTCGCGGTCGCCGTTGATGGGCTGACGAGCACGGGTGTCTGTCTCGTGCTGATCGGGCCGGACGGCGAACGGACGATGATCCCCTCTGCGGGAGCGAACGATCGCCTGTCCACCGAGGATATCGACGCAGCGCAGCTCTCCAGCCATGACCAGTTGCACCTGTCGGGATATGCCCTGCTGAAGGAAGGATCCAGGCAGGCGGCGCGGTATGCGTTGGAGGCCGCCGGGCGCCTCGGTATACCGATCTCGGTCGATGCCGCATCGGCCGAGCCGATCAGACAGATCGGTGCTGAACGGTTGATGGACTGGCTCCCGGCCGCATCGACACTGCTGGCGAACCGTGACGAGGCCAGCGTGCTCAGCGGCGTCGACGATCCGGCAGAGGCGGCGCAGCGATTGGCAGCCCGGTTCGCTCGGGTGGTCGTCAAGTGCGGTGGCCAAGGGGCTGTGACGGCCGAGAAGGACGGGCAAAGCGGCCGCGTCACGCTGGAGCAAATCGTGCTGGAGCAGGTATCCGCCGAGCCTGTGACGGTCCTCGATTCGACAGGAGCAGGCGATGCCTTCGCGGCGGGCCTGCTGCACGGCCTCAGGACCGGAGGTTCCCTGCGTGAGGCGGCGCAGGCGGGCAACCGGCTCGGTGCGCTGGCGGTGTCGCGAGTTGGGGGTCGCCCGCCGCTGCCCGGCAAGCACTGATCACCCCCAGCCTGCGGCAGGTTCGGCCGCCGTCCGCTCTTAGCGCACGCCGGCCGCGTCCATTCCGCGCAGTTCCTTCTTCGGCTCCTGGATCTCATCGCGAAGACGGGCTGCCACCTCGAACTGGAGTTCCCGGGCGGCGTGCAGCATCTGGTCATTGAGTTGCTGGATCAGGTCGGCCAACTCGGCGCGAGGCATTGCCGCCACATCGAGCTTGCCGTCGGCGTGTGCGCCCACCCCCACGACTCCGCCGGACGGACCCCGGCCACCCTTGCCGGGAACAGGCGACTTACCACGCGATTGCGAACGGCCGGATCCGCCGACCGGCATCGCCAGCAGCTCGTCGGTGTCCTCCGCCTCACGAGCAAGCAGGTCCGTGATGTCGGCGATTCGCTTGCGAAGCGGCTGTGGGTCTATTCCGTTGGCCGTGTTGTACGCGATCTGCAAGGCGCGTCGCCGGTTGGTCTCATCGATTGCCAGCTCCATCGACTTCGTGACCCGATCGGCGTACATGTGCACCTGACCTGACACATTTCGCGCAGCGCGTCCGATCGTTTGGATCAGCGAGGTTCCCGAGCGCAGGAAGCCTTCCTTGTCGGCATCGAGGATCGCGACCAGCGAGACCTCGGGAAGGTCGAGGCCCTCGCGCAGCAGGTTGATGCCGACCAGGACGTCGTACTCCCCCATCCGAAGCTCCCGAAGCAGCTCGACCCGGCGCAGGGTATCCACCTCAGAATGCAGATAGCGAACCCGGATTCCGAGTTCGAGGAGGTAGTCGGTCAGATCCTCCGACATCTTCTTCGTCAGGGTGGTGACCAGCACCCGCTCGTTCCGGTCAGCGCGGAGCCGAATCTCATGCACCAGGTCGTCGATCTGTCCCTTGGTCGGCTTCACGACGACCTCGGGATCGATCAAGCCCGTGGGCCTGATCACCTGCTCGACGAATTGGCCGCCGGCCTTACCGAGTTCGTAGCTGCCCGGCGTTGCCGAAAGGTAGACGGTCTGGCCGATCCGGTCGACGAATTCCTCGAATTTCAGAGGGCGATTGTCCATCGCGCTCGGCAGCCTGAATCCGTGATCGACAAGCGTCCGCTTGCGTGACATGTCGCCCTCATACATTCCGCCGGTCTGCGGGACGGTCACGTGCGACTCGTCGATGACGAGCATGAAGTCGTCGGGGAAATAGTCCAGCAAGCAGTTTGGAGCGCTGCCCGGAGCGCGCCCGTCGATGTGCAGCGAGTAGTTCTCGATGCCGGAACAGAAGCCGACCTGTCGCATCATCTCGATGTCGTAGGTCGTCCGCATCCTCAGTCGCTGCGCCTCCAACAGCTTGTTCTGGCCCTCGAGTTCGGCGAGCCGGGTCTCGAGCTCTTTCTCGATACCGGCAATCGCCTTTTCCATACGCTCGGGGCCGGCGGCGTAGTGAGTGGCGGGGAAGATGAAGACCTCGTCCACCTCTCGGATCACTTCACCGGTCAGCGGGTGCAGGTAGTACAGCCGCTCGATCTCGTCGCCGAACATCTCGACCCGGATTGCCAGTTCTTCATAGACCGGGAAGATCTCGACCGTGTCACCGCGCACCCTGAAGGTGCCGCGAGTGAAGGCCAGGTCGTTGCGGGCATACTGCACGCCGACCAGTCCGCGAAGGATCTTCTCGCGCTCGATCTCCTGGCCGACCCGTAGCCGGACCGCCCGGTCGACGTATTCCTGGGGCGTGCCCAGACCGTAGATGCACGACACCGTAGCCACCACGACGACGTCACGCCTGGTCAGCAGCGACATCGTTGCCGAGTGGCGCAGCCGCTCCACCTCGGAGTTGATCGCCGAGTCCTTTTCGATGTAGGTGTCGGTCTGCGGGACGTAAGCCTCGGGCTGGTAGTAGTCGTAGTAGGAGACGAAGTACTCCACGGCGTTGTTGGGCAGCATCTCGCGCAGTTCATTGGCCAGCTGCGCGGCCAGGGTCTTGTTGGGCGCCATGACCAGGGTGGGCCGCTGGAGCCGCTCAATCAGCCAGGCGGTGGTCGCCGACTTGCCGGTTCCGGTCGCACCCAGCAGCACGACGTCCTTCTCGCCCGATCCGAGGCGTTTCTCGAGTTCGGCGATCGCGGTCGGCTGGTCCCCCGATGGCTCGAACTCGCTGATCACCTCGAACTTGCCGCTCGACGGGACTATGTCGCTGTTGACCCTCACCGCTGGCCCCCTACTCCTTCGATCTGCCTCCGGCATCGCACCTGTCAACGGTACGGCGTAGGTCTGACAGAACGGCCCGCCGGCGACAGAGCGCTAGCTCGATGAGGGCGTTCGGGCCGACTTCAGCAGGCTGGCGACGGTGGTCACCGCAAGCACGCCCACGATGACGACCAGCGACAACCAGATCGGGATGTCGGGCGCCCAATGCACGCCGTGCCCGCCATTGACGAACGGCAAGCTGTTCTCGTGCAGCGCGTGCAGCACGAGCTTCACACCGATGAAGCCGAGCAGTACCGCCAATCCAAAGCTGAGGTAGATCAGCCGCTTGAGCAGGCCACCGATCAGGAAGTACAGCTGCCGAAGCCCCATCAGCGCGAACAGGTTCGCCGTCAGAACAAGGTAGGGCTCCTTCGTGAGGCCGTAGATCGCGGGGATCGAATCGAGGGCGAACAAGAGATCCGTCGTACCGAGCGCCACGATCACGATCGCCATCGGCGTCATCAGCTTCTTGCCGTTGCGCTTGACGATCAGGCGGCTACCGTCGTACGAGTCGGTCGAGGGCACCGTCCGGC
>JAVEES010000386.1 GCA_030840285.1 Pseudonocardiales bacterium | reverse complement strand
GGATGCCGATCTTGGCATCGTCGCGTAGCACGGCGTCGTGGAAGGCCAGGTCGGTGATGAACAGCGAAATCGTGAAGCCCATGCCCGCCAGCACGGCACCGCCGAACAGGTGGCTGTAGCGCACCAGCCCCGGCAGGACCCCAAGATGGGTCTTCAACGCCAGCGTGGAGGCCGCGGTGATGCCGACCGCGTTGCCGATGACCAGGGCCAGCGCGATGCCGATCGTCACTGGTGAGGACGCCGCCTGTCGCAGCGCGGTCGGGTTCAGCTGGACCCCGGCATTGGCCAAGCCGAAGGCCGGGATGACGAAATAGGCCGACCATGGGTGCAGCCACTGCTGGAGCCGCTCATTCGCCGACACGGTCGCTGACGCGGCCAGCGAGGCAAGCCTGGCACCTGACGCCGACGGGTTCTCGATCAGCGCACGTCCGAACACAGTCAGCTCGCGACCTCGTACCTGCTCCGCCGAGCGCGCCGGAATCAGCAGGCCGACCACCACACCGGCCAGCGTCGGATGCACTCCCGAGGCATACGTGGCGCACCAGAGAGCTATCCCGAGAATCACGAACGGCGTCAGCCGCCAGGTGCCGAGCCAGCGCAGGACGAGGAAGCCGAGCAACAGCGCGCCGGCAACGGCGAGCGCGACGGGCCGGACGTGCTCGGTGTAGAAGACCGCCATGACCCCGATCGCACCGATGTCGTCCACCACTGCCAGCGCGAGCAGGAACAGCCTGAGCTGGTCCGGGCAGCGCGGGCCGAAGAGTGCGAGTACCCCGAGCACGAACGCCGTATCGCTGGACATCACGATGCCCCAGCCGTGCGCGGCGGGGCCGGAGTGGTTGATCAGGACGAAGATGGCGATCGGCAGCAACATGCCGCCGATCGCGCCGAAGGCAGGCACGGCCAGGTTGCGCCGCTCGCGCAGCTCACCGGCCGTGGTTTCGCGGCTGATCTCCAGCCCAAGGACCAGGAAGAACACCGCCATTGCCGCATCGTTGACGACGTGGCGCAGGTCCAGGTCCAGGCCGTAGCTGCCGATCTCCAGCCTGACCGGGGTTTGCCAGAAGCTGAAGTAGCTCTCGGACCAGGGGGTGTTCGCCCAGATCAGAGCGATCAGCGTCGCCCCCAGCAAGACTGCCGCGCTGCCTGCCTCGTTGGCGATGAAGCGACGTACCGCCGGCGTCATCTGGGGCGGCGCGATCCGCAGCGCGGGCCCTGGCCGCAAGATCCCCGTCAATGTTTCCTACCGCTCGGGACGCAGCACAGTCACTACCGCTGCCATGTCCTCATCGCCGTGACCGGCGTTGCTGGCCTTGCGGTAGACCTCAGTGAGCGCGTCGAGGACGGTGCTGTCCACCCCGACGGACGTCGCTGCCTGCCGCATGAGTTCCACGTCCTTCAGCACGCCGTCGAGGGCGAACGCGGCAGGAAAGTCGCCGGCAATCATCTGGGTGCCCTTGAGCTGAAGGTAGGGCGTGTCCGATGCGCCACCACCGATCGCCTGCAGGAACAGGTTCTCGTCGAGGCCGAGGGCTCCCGCCAGTGCGACCGCCTGCGCGGCAGCGGCGTTCAGCGAGGCGACCCAGCTGTTGCACACCAGCTTGAGGGCGCTGGCCCGGCCCAATTCGGAACCGGCGACCACGGTTTTGGAGCCGATCGCGTCGAAGACCGGCTGCGCCCGCTGGATGAGGACCGGATCACCGGAGGCCACGACGACGAGCTTGCCCTGCTCGGCCGGCTGCTTGGTGCCCAGCACGGGGGCGTCCACAACCGACAGACCCCGTTCAGCGGCAAGCTTCTGAACCCGGGCGGTGCCGTCCAGGCCGATGGTGGAGGACTGAATGCAGAGCGTGTCGGGGGACAGCACGTCGGCGACCTCACCGAGAACCTCGAGCACCGCCTCGGCGTCGAAGAGCATGATCAGCACGACGTCGGCGCCTTGCACCGCGTCCCGCGCGCTGGTGGCCACCGTGGCGCCTGCTTCGGCGAGCGGTTGAGCGCGCTCGACGGTCCGGTTCCAGACGGTGACCGGGTATCCCGCCCGCATGAGCGATCGGGCGATCCCGGTGCCCATGATGCCGGTGCCGAGTACTGCAATGCGAAGTTCGGATTCCATAGGTCGCACCTCCGTTTCCCCACGTTACTGCGGGGCTTGTGCGGGCCCGCTGCTGGCTCAGCCGGCGAGGACCAGCGCCAGCAGGCTGAGAGCGGTTCCCAGCTCGATGAGGGCGCCGAACACGTCGCCGGTTATCCCGCCGAGCCGGCCGGTGACCGCTCGCCGACACCACCAGAGGATGAGCAGGACGGCCGCTTGGGCCAGCAACCAGCGCACCGGCGAGTGGTCCGAAGCGACCGCGAGGGCGCCGGTGGCCACCGCGGCCAGCAGGGTGATGGCCACCGCCGAGCGATGCGAGACGCTGCCGGTGACCAGCGATCCGAACGAGCTGCCGCCCGCGGCTGCGATGCCCGGCAACCCGGCATGCAGCGCACCGAGCCGTCCGGTCACTGCCGCCACCACGACGGCCGCCACCAGGTGCCACGGATGACCGGGCTCGATCAACGCGACGAGCGTGGACACCTCGAGCAGCAGGACGCCGCAGATGACCACAACTCCGAACGGGCCCACATCGCCCCGGTGCATGATCTCCAGCGCAGCGGGCGCCGGCGCCCGGCTACCCAGGCCGTCGGCGGTATCGGCCAGACCGTCCAGATGCAGCGCGGCGGTGCCGAGCGCCAGCGCCAGGACGACCACCACGGCTGCCAGCAACGGCGAGCCGGTGCGGATCAGCAGCAGCGCTCCGACAGCCCCGGCCAAGGCCCCCAGCAGGGCGCCGAGGACCGGCAGCCAGCGCAGGGCCGCCCTGCTTGCCGGACGGTCCAGGCGATCGGTCCCGATGAGGCGGACCGGCACCGGTAGGGCAGAGAACATCGATACCGCAAGGGCAAACCCGGTCCGGTCTCGGGCGGTCATCGGAGCCGGCTGCCGATCCCGGCGGTCACCAGCCACACCTCGTCGGCTTCGCCGGCCACCCGCTGGTTGAGGGTGCCGAGCAGGTCGCGGAACAACCGTCCGGCGGCTGACTCCGGCACGATCCCGCTGCCGACCTCGTCGCTGACGGCGATGCTGTGGCGGCCGGAGCTGCGTACCGCGCTGACGAGTGCATCGATGCCATCCTCGACGCGCTGGCGCCACCCGGGGCGGTTCTGCCAGGCCCCGTTCTCGTCCAGCAGGCGGGTGAGCCACCCGGTGAGGCTGTCGATCAGTGCCGGGGCGGGGTCGGAGCCGGCGTAGATCGCGGCCAGATCTCCGGTCTCGATGGTCGCCCAGCCGGCGGGGCGGCGCAGGCGGTGCGCGGTAACCCGCTCGCGCCACTCCGCGTCCTCGGGGTCCGGCTTGGAGGTAGCGACGTACTGGACGCCGTCGTGGCCGTCCAGCAACGACTCGGCGAAGGCCGACTTGCCCGATCTCGCACCGCCGAGCACGAGCACTCGCCGAGAGACCGCCGAGGCGTCTGCGGGCCCCGGCCGGTTCACCTCAGCTGTTCCGTGTTCGCCGCTTCCTTGTCCACGACGCCCGCGCTGTCGAACGAGGCGACGTCGCGCAGGATCCGCACGGCCGAGCGCACCATGCCGATCGCCAGGGCCCCGCCCGAACCCTCGCCCAGGCGCAGATCGAGCTCGATCAGCGGCCGCAATCCCAGCTGCTGCAAGGCGATCGCGGCACCCGGCTCGGTGGACAGGTGGCCGGCGATCATGGCGGAGACCGACTTCGGCGCGAGCGCCTGAGCCACCAGTGCGGCGGCCGCGGCGATGACGCCGTCCAGCAAGACCGGAACCCGGGCGGCCGAGGCACCCAGGATGAGGCCGGCCAGGCCGGCCTGCTCCAGACCGCCCACGGCGGTAAGGACGCCGACCGGATCGGAGCTATCGGGCTGGTGGAGTTGCAGTCCGCGCTGGATGCTCGCAACCTTGAGCGCCATGGTGTCGTCGTCGACTCCGGTGCCCCGGCCGGTGACCAGTTCCGGAGCGGTCGAGGTCAACACCGCGATGAGTGCGGCGGACGGTGTCGTGTTCGCGATTCCCATGTCGCCGGTGACCAGCAGCCGGGTTCCCTTCGCGATCAACCGGTTGGCCACCTCGATGCCGACCTCGATGGCACGGACGGCCTCGTCGCGGGTCATCGCCGGTTCGACGGTGAAGTCCGCCGTACCGGGGCGGACCTTCGCCGACACCAGCATCGGGTGCGGATCCAGTTCGCCGGCAACGCCCATGTCCACCACCAGGACCCGCGATCCGGTCTCGGCGGCGATGGCGTTGATGACCGCGCCACCTGCCAGGAAGTTGCTGACCATCTGACCGGTGACCTCTTGCGGCCACGGCGTCACAGCCTGGGCATGAACACCGTGATCTCCGGCGAAAACCGCGATGGTGGCGGGCTCGGGCAGCGGCGGCGGGCACTGCCCGGCGAGCCCGGCCAGCTGGACCGAGATGTCTTCGAGTACACCGAGGGATCCCCGCGGCTTGGTCAGGCAGTCCTGACGCTGCCGCGCGGCCTGCACGGCGTCCGGATCGAGCCCGCTGATTCGCGAGATCGTCTGATCGAGCAGGGTGCCGTCGGGTGTAGTCATGCGAGAACCTCTTTCAGTGCATCGATAAGCGAGTCGGTGGTGCTACGGTCCCGGACCGCAATCCGGATCCATTCAGGTCCCAGGCCGGGGAAGCTATCGCCGCGCCTGACGGCAAACCCCTTGTCCCGCAGGGCAAGGCGCACATCGGCAGCGGTATGGACGAGGACGAAGGAGGCCTGCGGATCGGGAACGGTTCGCACGCCGGGGACCGCGGCCAGCCCGTCCACCAGGAACTGCCGGTCGGCCTCCAGCGTCCGGGCCCATGCTGTCGCCTCGGCGATCGCTGGCGGTTCCGAGCAGGCGACGCAGGCTTCCAGCGCGGGGGTGGACACCGCCCACAACGGCTGGGCAGCGGACAGCCGCCGGATCAACTCGGCATCGGCGAGCAGATAGCCCGCGCGAAGGCCCGCGATGCCCCAGGTCTTGGTGAGGCTGCGAAGCACCACCAGGCCGGGCAGGTCGGCGCGGCCGGCCAGCGAGACGGTCTCGCCAGGAAGGCAGTCGGCGAAGGCCTCATCGACGACGAGCACCCGGCCCGGCCTCGCCAGTGACGCGATCACCTCGGCCGGATGGGCCACCGACGTCGGGTTCGTGGGATTTCCGAGCACCACCAGGTCGGCGTCCTCGGGAATCGCCGCGGGATCCAGCACGAACGGGAAGGGCAACACGTGCCTGTCCACCTCGTGACCGGCCGCTCTGAGGGCAGCCTCCGGTTCGGTGAACTGCGGATGCACGACGACTGCGTGCCGGGGTGCCAGCGCTCGCGCCAGCAGTACGAACGCCTCGGCCGCGCCGGCCGTCAGCAGCACCTCGCTAGGGTCGCGGCCGTGCCGGGCGGCTACCGCGGCCAGCGCCCGGGACTGCGCGGGGTAGGCCGCCAGATCGAGCGAACGGAGCCTGCCCAGCAGCCAGGCCGGGGGAGTGCCGGCCCGGACGTTCACCGCGAGGTCCACCAGCCCGGGCGCGATATCGCGATCACCGTGGTGGGACAGGTCATGCGTCTGGTCGAGAGGTAGCGCCGTCACGGGGTCACCGCGGGCGTCCGGCAGGCTGCGACGAAACGCGGCGCGGCGGATGGGACGCCCGCCCAGTGCAGATGCAGGTAGGAGGCGTGCACGGAGCCGCGGACGAAACCTTCGGGCTCGCCGCCGCGCCACTGCCAGGCGGCCGACGCATCCGGGGACGTGGCATCCGGGGAGGACGCACCGGATGCCGGATCGCACACCGTGCGATGGAACTCATGCCCGCGGACCCGGGTGCCGGCCGTGGCGATAACCGAGTCGGCGAGCGCGACCGCCTCGCGATAACCGAGCGTGAGGCGGGGCGCCATGCTTGCCCGGACGTCGAGCACGCCGGCCATCGGTGCTCCGTCGAGCGAGCGGCCCAGGTAGAGCAGGCCCGCGCATTCGGCGACGATCGGCCCGCCGGCTTCGGCCAGCGCGCGCACTTCGTTGCGCAGCGATTCGTTGTCCGACAGCGATGCCGCATAGACCTCGGGAAAGCCACCGCCGATGATCAATCCGCTGGTCCCGGCGGGCAGGTGCTCATCGCGGATCGGATCGACGGTCACCACCTCGGCACCGGCCAGCCGGAGCAGCTCTGTCGTCTCGGCATACCCGAAGGTGAAGGCCGGCCCCGCCGCCACCGCTAGCACCGGTGCCGGCCCGTCACCGGCCGGAGCGGGAGCAGCGGGCGGAGCCTCCTCGGGCAGCGGCGGCGCGCTGGAAGCGAGCCGGGCCACGGCGTCCAGGTCGACGCCCGCGGCCACGGCGGCGCCCAGGGCGGCCACCGTCGCGGTGGCTTCGGCGGAGCGCTCGGCGGCCGGTACGAGGCCCAGATGCCTCGACGGTGTCGCGAGATTCTCTTGCCGGCGGAGCACGCCGAGCACGGGGGTCCCGACCTCGGCCAGCGCGTCCCGCAGGATCTGCTCGTGGCGGTCCGAGCCGACCCGGTTGAGAATCACGCCGCCGATCCGCACCGCAGGATCGAATGTCGAGAACCCGTGCACCAGGGCAGCAACCGACCGGCTCACCGCGGTGGCATCCACGACCAGTACCACCGGAGCGCTCAGCAGGGTTGCCACGTGAGCGGTCGAGGCGAACGAGCCGTGCCCCACCGCGCCGTCGAACAGGCCCATCACGCCTTCGATGACGGCCAGTTCGGCGTGGGTGGGGGTGGTGGCGCCCGCGATGAAGAGCGGGCGGATGCGTTGCTCACCGACCAGCCAAGGATCGAGGTTGCGGCCGGGA
>JAVEES010000364.1 GCA_030840285.1 Pseudonocardiales bacterium | reverse complement strand
ACCGGCGGCAAGGATCAGACCGGCAACGGCCACGGCGTCAGGGGCGCGCGTCGTCGAGCAGCGTGACAGCGGTCTCCAGCGCCGCCTGGGTCGCCTCGTAGCCCTTGTCCTCCGAGGAGCCGGGCAGTCCCGCGCGATCCAGGGCCTGCTGTTCGTCGTCGCAGGTGAGCAGCCCGAAGCCGACCGGCACGCCGCTGGCAACGCTGACCTGGGTGAGCCCGTCCGTGGCGGCCTTGCAGACATAGTCGAAATGAGGTGTGCCACCGCGGATCACGACACCCAGCGCAACGATCGCATCGACGTTGCCGCGGGCCAGCCGGGCAGCAGCCACCGGCAGTTCGAAAGCGCCCGGTACCCGTACCACCCGAGCATGGGCAACCGAAGAATCCTTCAGTGCCCTGATCGCTCCGTCGAGCAACCCGTCCATCACCTGGGTATGCCATTGAGCGGCGACCACGACGACGCGTAGCTGCCCTGCACCCGCGACCGCACCCGCAGCCGGCGCCCCGCTACCACTCACGTCTTGTCCTTGCTCTTCGCGCGAGCGCTCATCGCCACACTCGCTCCGCTCCTCGGGCCGCAAGCGGCCCTGCGATGCTCACTCGGCTCCTGCCTGTGCGTCGCCGCTCATCAGCTTCTCGCTCTCCAGGTCCAGGTCGTGACCCATCCGATCCCGCTTGGCCTCCAGGTAGCGCCGGTTCTCAGGGTTGACGTGGGTGGGCAGCCGAACGGTTCCGACCACGGACAGCCCATAGCCCTCCAGGCCCGCGCGCTTGGCCGGGTTGTTGGTCAGCAGCCGCATCGTCCGGATTCCGAGATCGGCGAGGATCTGTGCGCCGGTGCCGTAGTCGCGGGCGTCGGCCGGCAGGCCTAGGTCAAGATTGGCCTCGAGAGTGTCGCGCCCGGAATCCTGCAACTGGTAGGCCTGCAGCTTGTGCAGCAGGCCGATGCCGCGGCCCTCGTGGCCACGGACGTACAGCACCACGCCGCGCCCTTCCCTGGCAACCGCGGCCAGGGCCGCGTCCAGTTGGGGTCCGCAGTCGCAGCGCAGCGATCCGAACACATCGCCGGTAAGGCACTCCGAATGGACCCGGACCAGGACGTCCTCGCCGTCCCCGATAGCGCCGAACACGAAGGCGACGTGCTCGCGGCTGTCATAGGAGGACGAATAGCCCACGGCGGTGAACTCGCCATAACGCAGCGGCACCCGGGCCTCGGCTACCCGCTCGACCAGCTTGTCGAAGCGTCGTCGATACGCGATCAGATCCGCGATCGAGATCATGCTGAGGCCATGCTCATCGGCGAAAACCCTGAGCTCCTCACCCCGGGCCATGCCCGAGGGATCCTTCTCGCTCACTATCTCGCACAGCACTCCTGCCGGGCTCAGTCCGGCCAGCACCGCGAGATCTACAGCGGCCTCGGTATGTCCTGGCCGGCGCAGCACGCCCCCGTCCTTCGCACGGAGCGGGACGATGTGACCCGGACGGGACAGGTCGGCCGAGGTCGTCCTCGGGTCGGCCAGCAACCTGATGGTGTGCGCACGATCCGAGGCCGAGATTCCGGTGGCGATGCCCTCCCGGGCGTCCACCGTCACGGTGTACGCCGTGCCGCGGCGATCCTGGTTCACCCGGAACATCGGCGGCAGGTCCAGGCGGTCTGCCTCGCTCTCGGTGATCGGCACGCAGATGTACCCGGAGGTGTAGCGAACCATGAAGGCCACCAGCTCCGGGGTGACCAGTTCGGCCGCGAAGATGAGGTCGCCCTCGTTCTCGCGATCGGCATCATCGACGACGATCACCGGCTTGCCCGCCGCGATGTCCTCGATCGCCTTTTCTACAGGGTCCAACATGCCTACCTGCCGCCGTCCGGATTGCGCGCCGACAACAGGCGCTCGGTGTATTTCGCCAGTACGTCGACCTCGAGGTTGACGCGGTCACCTACCTGGCGCCGCCCCAGATTAGTAGCACGCAGCGTCTCAGGAATCAGTCCGACTTCGAAAAACCCCTCACCGACCTCTGTCACGGTCAACGAGACACCGTGAACCGCGATAGAACCCTTCTCCGCGACGTAGCGCTCAAGCTCTGCAGGCAGCCGGAAGCGGAAGGTTTCCCACTCCGAGGCCGGCTTGCGGGACTCCACGGTGCCGGTGCCGTCGACGTGGCCTTGCACGATATGACCGTCCAGCCGGCCGCCCACCCGTACGCCTCGCTCCAGGTTCACCTGGTCGCCGGGCGACAACTCGCCGATCACGCTGCGATCCAGGGTTTCGCCCATCACGTCGAAGGCCAGCTCGAACGTGCCCGCAGCCGTTGGCTCGCGGCCCACGACCGTCAGGCACACGCCGTTCACGGCGATCGAAGCCCCGTGAACGGCATCGGTGGCAACCGTGCTCGCCAGGATCCTCAGCACCGCCGCGTCGCCACGACCGGCGACCTCTACCACCTCGCCGATTTCCTCGACGATTCCGGTGAACATGTCTACTCCTCTTGCCCGGCCGGCCTGCTTGGCCGGGCCACAATCTTCACATCGTCACCGAGCCGGATGACGTCGGATACTTCCAATGTGACGGCATCCACCATGCTGGTTATTCCCGCGTCGTTCAGGGCGGCTGGTCCGGCGCCAAGGAGCTTGGGCGCGATATAGGCGACCACCTCATCCACCAGCCCGGCTTCCAGGAAGGCGCCCGCCAGGGTGGCACCGCCCTCCAGCAAGACGTGGCGGATGCCCCGGTCATACAACGCCTTGAGTGCGAACCTCGGTACGGCGGTGTCCAGCACCAACGTTTCGGCCGCATCGTCGAAGATCTGAGCGTCGGGCGGGACGCGGTGCCGCCGGTCGATCACCACCCGCAGCGGTTGACGCTGCGTCAACTCGCCGTCCGCGGCGCCCCCGACGCCGCGCACCGTCAACTGCGGATCATCCAGCAGAACCGTGTTGCTGCCTACCACGATCGCGTCGACGATGTCGCGCAGCTCATGCACGTCGGTGCGCGAGACGGGGTTGCTGATCCATTTGGAGGTGCCGTCCGCCGCTGCGCTGCGGCCGTCCAGGGTGCTCGCGAACTTCCAGGTCACGAAAGGGCGTGACAGCGCCACCGAGTGCAGCCAGGGACGCAATGCCCCCTCGGCGACCAGCTCACGGGCCGGGCCCGCGACAACCTCGACCCCGGCGGCCCTGAGCCGATCACCCCCACCGGCGGCCAGTGGGTTCGGGTCCGATACCGCGAACACCACCCGAGTGATCCCGGCGGCCAGCAGCGCCTCGGTGCATGGTCCGGTACGTCCGGTGTGGTTACACGGTTCCAGCGTCACGACCGCCGTTGCGCCGCGCGCCGCCTCACCCACCTCGCGCAGCGCCATCACCTCGGCGTGCTCTCCACCGGCCGGCTGGGTCACACCCTCGCCGAGCCTGCGACCCGCCGGGTCCAGGATCACCGCGGCGACCGGCGGGTTGGGGCTGGTACGCCCGGCAATACCGCGGGCCAGACCCGCCGCGTGGTGCATGGCGGCGAGCTCGGCGTCGGTCACTTCGGCAGCGTCGGCGGAGCTCATCCCCTGCCGAGCGCGCGTTCGCAGCGCGCCATGCCTTCCCGCGCCTGGGCACGTAAGAGTTCGACGGCACGCCCCGGGTCATCGGCGGCATAGACCGCGGACCCGGCGACGAACACATCGACACCGGCGTCCGCGGCCTGCTCGATCGTGTCGGCCGCGATACCGCCGTCGATCTCGATGAACAGCCTCAGGTGACCTGCGTTGACGTGTTCACGCGCGGTGCGGACCTTGTCCAGCACCTCGGGCATGAATTTCTGGCCGCCGAAGCCGGGTTCGACAGACATCACGAGCAGGGTGTCGAACTCGCGGAGAATCTCCAGATAGGGATCCACCGGGGTACCCGGCTTGATCGACAGGCCGGCCAGGGCGCCGGCAGACCTGATCGCTCGTGCGGTCTGGACGGGATCTGTTGCCGCCTCCACGTGGATCGTCACGTTCGCCGCGCCCGCTTCGGCATATCCGGGGGCCCAGCGATCGGGGTTCTCGATCATCAGGTGGCAGTCCAGAGGCAGGTCGGTCGCGCGGTACAGGCTCTCCACGACGGGGAGGCCGATGGTGAGGTTGGGGACGAAGTGGTTGTCCATCACGTCGACATGCAGCCAGTCCGCGCCTGCGACGGAGTCGGCCGCGGCGGCGAGATTGGCGAAATCGGCCGACAGAATGCTCGGGGCGATCATCGGCTCAGGGATCGAGAAGCCGCCGGTCGACGTCGATGGAGGAGGATGCGCCACAGCGCGAGTCTAGGTGCACAGGTCAGCGGCGGGTGAGGGCAGCGAAGAACATCGCGTCGGTGCCGTGCCGATGCGGCCACAGCTGCACGGTGCGGTCCTCGGTCGCGCTCGCGGCGGAGCCGAACGCCGGGCGCGCATCGAGCAGCTGGACATCGGGCCGGTCGGCGAGCAGTTGCTGGATCTGGCGGGTCGTCTCAGCCGGGTGCGGCGAGCACGTCACGTAGGCCACTACACCGCCGGGACGGATGAGCCGCAACGCCACCTGCAGCAGGTCGGATTGGAGTTCGACGAGTTCGTCGAGATCTGCCGGCGACTTGCGCCACCGTGCTTCCGGACGGCGGCGCAAAGCTCCCAGGCCGGTACAGGGCGCGTCCAGCAGGATCCGATCGATCCCGCGGTCATCGGCCTGCAGCGCCCGCGCGTCACCGACCGTTATCGGGACGTCCCACCCGTTCACGGCGCGCGCGACCAGCTCCGCGCGGTGCTCGTGCAGCTCGTTGGCCGAGAGCCGAGCGCCGCGCTCGGCGGCCAGGGCGGCCAGCAGCGCTGCTTTGCCTCCGGGCCCCGCGCACAGGTCCAGCCACCGCTCGTCCGGGCCCTCGATAGCGATCCCGGCCAACGCGAGCGCGCTGAGCTGGCTGCCCTCGTCCTGGACCGCCGCCCGGTGCTCGACAATCGCCGGAAGGGAGCGGGGCTCGCCACCACTGGTCAGCCGCACCGCGTAGGGCGAGTACGGGCCCAAATCGCCGCCGGACTGCTCAGCCAGCTCGGCTGCCGTCACCCGGCCCGGCCACGCGACCAGGTGGGTGGACGGTCGCTCGTCGTCGGCGGCCAGCGCGGTTTCGAGTTCGGTCAGCTCTGATCCCGATTCGATGGACAGTGCCTCGGCGAACGCCGCGACGATCCAGCCGGGGTGGGAGTAGCGCAGCGCCAGTCGGCCCAAAGGGGAAGCTTGCGCGCCGACCAGGTCGCACCAGGCGTCAAAGTCCTGGGCGCAGACTCTGCGCAGCACGGCGTTGACGAAGCCGGCGGCTCGGCCGTTGCCGGTCGCCCTGGCCAGGTCCACTGTGGTGGCAACCGCCGCGTGGGAGGGAATCCGGGTCTTGAGCAGCTGGTAGGAGCCGAGCCGGAGCAGGATCAGGACGCCGAGCTCGATGTCGGCCACGGGCCGCGAGGAGCATCGGTCCAGAATCGCGTCCAGCGTCCCGGTGGCCCGCAACGTCCCATACCCGAGTTCGGTGGCCAGCGCGGCGTCGCGACCTGACAGCCCGGCGGCGTCCAGCAGGTGTGGAAGCACCAGGTTGGCGTACGCCTCGTCCTGGGCCACCGCGATCAACGTGTCGAAGGCGACCTGACGAGCCTTGTCAGCCAAGCCGGTCACCAGACTTCAGCCGTGCGCCCCGAGCCCAGTCGGCCGCTGCCATCGGTCGCTTGCCCGGCGGCTGAACCTCACTGAGCCGAACCGGCGCGGTGGCGGTTCCGATCAGGACCTCGGTCTTGGAAACCTCCAGGACACCCGGAACCAGCAGTTCATCGCCACCGGTCCGATGACCGACCGGAGTGACCGGCCCGAGCTTGAGCCGCTGTCCGTCCATCGAGGCCCATGCCCCAGGAGCCGGGGTGCAGGCCCGGATTCGCCGATCGACTGCCAGAGCCGGTTGGTCGAAGCAGACCTGGGCGTCGGCAACCGTGAGTTTCGGCGCGAGCGAGACGCCGTCAGCGGGCTGTGCCACCGGGTTCAACGAGCCATCGGCTATCCCGTCCAGGGTCGCGACCAGCAGGCCGGCGCCCGCCTCGGAAAGCCGGGCGAGCAGCTCACCGCTGGTGTCACGGGGGCGGATCCGTTCGGTGAGGACGCCGAAAACCGGTCCGTCGTCCAGGCCCGGTCCGATCAGGAAGGTTGACGCTCCGGTGATTTCGTCACCGTGCAACACCGCGTGCTGCACCGGGGCGGCGCCACGCCAGGCCGGCAGCAGCGAGAAGTGCAGGTTCACCCAGCCGTAGCGGGGCAGGCTGAGGGCCGGTTCGCGCAGCAGGGCGCCGTAGGCGACCACCGGGCAGCAGTCGATGCCGAGCTCCCCCGCCACCCGAAGGAACTCGGTATCTGTCGGGCGGGCGGGAGCGAAGACCTCGATTCCATGCTCGCGCGCCAGCGCGGACACCGGCGAGGGTGTGAGCGAGCGGCCCCGCCCGCTCGGCGCGTCCGGTCTGGTGAGCACGCCCACGACCTCGTGGACCGGGTGATCTATCAGTGCCTGCAGGGACGGTAGGGCGGCGGCGGGTGTTCCGGCGAAGAGCAGCCTCACGACAGGCGTCCGAAGACGCCGGTAGCGCCAGGCGGAGCCGCATGCGGACTCACCTTTACCACGGGAACGGCCAGGCCGGACCATTCGGCGTTGCGGATCTCGGCCATTGCCGCCTTGCGGGTGGCCGGGTCCAGCCGATCGATGAACAGCACGCCGTCCAGATGATCGGTTTCGTGCTGGATGCACCGGGAGAGCCGGGCCGTGCCCTCGATCGTGATCGGATCGCCATATTCGTTCTGCCCGTGCGCCACGACGTGCTCACGGCGGCGACAATCCCAAGACAGGCCCGGAATGGACAGGCATCCTTCAGGACCGTCCTGCTCCTCCTCGCTCGGAAAGTGCAGAACCGGGTTGATCAGGTGGCCCTGCTGGTCCTCACTGACCCAGTACGTGAAGACGCGCAGCCCGACACCGAGCTGCGGTGCGGCAAGACCTGCGCCCGGTGCGTCCAGCATCGTCTCGCGAAGGTCAGCTACCAGCTGGCGCAGTTCCTTGTCGAAGACGGTCACCGGGTCAGCGGGCGTACGCAGAACCGGATCGCCGAAAAGCCGGATGGGAAGCACAGTCACCCGTCCAGTGTAGGTAAGCCCACTTTGCCGATCCGCCCCTCGATTAGTTAGCATGGCTAACGAATGAAAGGGCTTATCGTGTCTGATTCCGGTGCTCACCAGCGCAGAGTTGCCCTGTCGGTCACGACAGTGGGCGTGCTGGCCGCAATGCTGAACTCCTCCATCCTGCTCATCTCATTGCCTGCCATCTTCGCGGGCCTCGGGCTCGACCCGCTTGCGCCGTCCAACATCTCCTACCTGCTGTGGATGCTGATGGGCTACTTGCTGGTCACCGCGGTGCTGGTGGTGACCTTCGGGCGCCTGGGTGATCAGTACGGACGGGCCAAGCTGTTCAACCTGGGCTTTCTGATCTTCACGCTGGCCTCGATCGCCTGCGCGCTGATCCCGAACTCCGGATCGGCCGGCGCGTTGGAACTCATCGTGCTGCGTGTCGTCCAAGGGGTCGGTGGCGCGATGCTGACGGCCAACTCGACGGCGCTGATCACCGATGCGTTCCCGCCGGATCGGCGCGGGTTCGCCCTGGGGGTGAATCAGGTGGCCGGGATCGCCGGCTCCTTCCTGGGACTGGTGATCGGCGGGCTGCTGTCTGAGTGGCACTGGCGAGCGGTGTTCTGGGTGAGCGTCCCGGTCGGCATCTGGGGCACCTGGATGGGCTACCGGAGCCTGCATGACAAGCCGCGCCAGTCGCGCTCGCGGATAGCGATCGACTGGTGGGGAAACCTGACCTTCGGTGTCGGCCTGATCGCGATCC
Source organism: Pseudonocardiales bacterium (assembly GCA_030840285.1). Taxonomy (GTDB): domain Bacteria; phylum Actinomycetota; class Actinomycetes; order Mycobacteriales; family Jatrophihabitantaceae; genus Jatrophihabitans_A. The sequence goes on along the minus strand of JAVEES010000364.1, from coordinate 2,096 downwards.
TGATCGCGATCACCTATGGCCTGCAGCCCTACGGGACGCACACCATGGGATGGACCTCCCCCAAGGTCCTTACCGGGCTGATCGGAGGCGTCATCCTGCTGATCGCGTTCGGCATCATCGAGAGTCGGGTGGCCGAGCCGATGATGGATCTCAAGCTCTTCCGGATCCGGGCCTTCGCCGCCGGTCAGACCGTCAACTTCCTGTCCTCGATGGCGCGTGGCGGACTGCAGTTCATGCTGATCATCTGGCTCCAGGGCATCTGGCTCCCGCTGCACGGTTACGACTTCGCCAGCACACCCCTGTGGGCAGGCATCTACATGCTGCCGCTGACCGTCGGATTCCTGATCGCCGGCCCGGCGTCCGGAGCGCTGTCGGACCGGTTCGGCGCGCGAGCCTTCGCCACCGGCGGCCTGCTGCTGACGGCGGGCACCTTCGGCGGTTTGATCGCCATCCCGGCGAACTTCAGCTATCCGGTATTCGCCCTTCTGCTTGCCCTCAACGGCATCGGGATGGGACTGCTCGCGGCACCGAATTCGGCGGCCATCATGAATGCCGTGCCGGCCCGCGAGCGCGGTGCCGCCTCGGGCATCCGCGCGACCGGGATGAATGCCGGAATGGTGCTCTCGATGGGCGGCTTCTTCACGCTGATGGCGGTCGGCCTCGCCAGCCGCCTGCCAAATTCCATGTACACCGGGTTGACGAAACTCGGCATCGATCCGGGCACGGCTCACACCATCTCGCACATACCGCCGGTCGGAACGTTGTTCGCCGCCTTCCTCGGTGACAACCCGATCCAGCAGCTGGTGAAACAGGTCGATCCGCAACAGCTGCGACCTGGCTCGGGTGTCGACGTGACTACGTTGACCGGCCGGCAGTTCTTCCCGGACCTCATCTCGGGGCCTTTCAAGCACGGTCTGCTGATCGCGTTCGGCGCCTCGATCATCATGCTGCTGATCGCAGCGGTCGCCTCGCTGATGCGCGGCGAGAGGTTCGTCCACGAAGAGCCGACGAGCGACGAGGCGGTTATCGGACGAGCCCGGCACGACTCGATCGGCGAAGCCATCGCAAGCGAGGCAGCCGCCCTGGAGGGCATCCCAGGACAGGATGTCGCCTACGACGACGCGCTGGCCAGATCCTCCCGGACGTCTCCGCGCTGAGCGATTCGCCTCGACGGCCGGCACCGCTCAGAACAGCTCCAGCGGATCCAGGGCCACCCGCACCCCGCCGCCGCTCTTGCGCGAGGAGCGGATGGCGGCGGCGGCGTGCAGTGCTTCGGCCAGCGCCACCCCGGCCGGCCGCGGAACGCGCAGCAGCAGCCTGATCTGCTCACCCGCCTCCGTCCGGTCCCGCCCGTTCCTGCTGGCCTGGACAGGAACCGATCCGAGTTCCTCGACCGATTCCGGCAGGTGTGCCAGCGACAGCAGTTCGGTGACGTCGGACGGCGCGCCGGTAAGGGATGCCATCCTGGCGACGGGCGGAAAGCCCAGTTCTCGGCGGTCAGCGAGCTCTCGCGCGGCATAACCCGCCGGATCCCAGCGGACCAGCGCCTGCACCGGCGCCAGGGACGCCTCGGCCGCGACGACCACCTGACCATCCGGCGCCACGAGCGCCACGGCATTCGCCCACCTGCGCAATGCCTCCTCACCGGCGCGCAGATCGGCGCGCGACAGCAGCGCCCAGCCGTCGAGCAGGAGCGCCGCCCCGTAACCACCGGCCACCACGGGCTCCGCGCCGGGTGTCGCGACCACCACTGAGGGCCCATCCGGAATCTCGCCGAGAACGGCGTCTCCCGCACTGGTCCGGGTCACCACGCCCGGAAACGCGCGGCCGATCTCTTCTGCCGTCCGCGACGAGCCCACCACGACCGCCCGCATCCGGCCGCCCTGACACCGCGGACAGCGCCAGTTCGCTGCCGGCCGGCCGCACCAGCGGCAGGTCGGAGTGGCCGTCGGGGATGACGTGGCCAGCGGCCCCTGACAGTGACCGCAGCGCGCCGGGGTCCGGTCGTTGACGCAGGCCAGGGACGGGACGTAGCCACGTCTCGGTACCTGAACGAGCACCGGCCTGCCGCCGCCAATCGCCTCCCGGGCGGTCCG
>JAVEES010000343.1 GCA_030840285.1 Pseudonocardiales bacterium | reverse complement strand
CCCCCCGCCCCCCCCCCCCCCCCCCCCCAAAACCGGAGGTCACGGGGTCACCCGCTTGTGCGAGGCCGCGGCAACCGCATCCGGCCGGCGCAGGTACAGCGGGGTCAGCGGCTCCCCCGGCGCTCGGCCGAGAACCCGCTGGGCAGCCACCGCAGCGAGGCCCCGGACGGTGGGAAAGTCCTCGTCCAGCAAGGCGTATCCCAACTGGTCGGCGTACAGCCGAGCGCCCGCGCCGGCCATCGCGGTCACCGCCGGGACGAACTCGCCGGCCAGCTCCGCTACCGCCGCCGGCTTCTCGACCGACGGCCCGGCCTGCCGCGCTCCGTCCAGGTAATGCGCCCAGTAGACCTCTTTGCGCCGCGCGTCACCGGCGACGAGCACCGATCCGCGGGCCGGCGGCTCAGCAGCGAGTAACGAGCCGCCGATCCCCACCTCGGCAGCGATGGCGTCCAGCGAGCAGACGCCATAGGCCGGAATCCTGCCCACGTCCGCGATCGCGGCGGCGGTCACCAGCCCCACCCGCAGTCCGGTGAACGGCCCGGGCCCGACGCCGGCGATCACCGCCGACAGCTGGGCGAGCGTCACCCCAGCCTCGGCCAGCGCTGCCTTGATAGAGGGTGCCAGCAACTCACCGTGCGCCCGGGCGTCCAGCGTCACCCGCTCAGCGAGCACCTCCGGGCTGCTGGCGTCGGGGAAGCGCACCACGCCGGCCGTCACCGCCGCCGAGGACGTGTCGATCACCAGTGCCAGCACGATCAGGCAGCCTAATCGGTCGGTGACTGGGCGCGGTCCGTCCCGGACGGGTTGCCGACCACGAGCAGCTCGACCCGGCGCACCCAGTCATCGCCGCTGGGCTGCAACCGCGCCTCGCGCACCTCACTGTCGCTGCGGCGGCTCAGCACGATCTCCAGATGGGCGTCGGTCAACTGCTCCACGAGCCCGGCGCCCCATTCGACCACCGTGACCGAGTCCTCGACAGCCACGTCGAGGTCGAGGTCCGCTACCTCATCCAGCGAACTCAGCCGGTAGGCGTCGACGTGCACCAGCGGCAGCCGCCCGCCGGCGTGGACCCGCGCGATCACGAAGGTCGGCGACACCACCGGCCCGCGGACCCCCAGGCCCGCGCCGACGCCCTGGGTCAGCGCGGTCTTGCCGGCTCCCAGCGGCCCGGTGAGCACCACGAGATCACCGCGCTCGAGCACCTGAGCTAGCTGCCGGCCGAACTCCCGAGTCGCCTCGGCCGTCTCCAGCACGATCACCTGGCCACCGCTCTCCGGCACGATCACCTTGCCACCGCTCTCCGGCACGATCACCTGGCCACCGCTCTCCGGCTGCGGCGGCGAACCGTCCGGCCGATCCGGGACGGGCTTCCGGCCGCCGCGCTCAACGCATCGCCGACCAGCCCGAGCACCGGCCGGTCCACCTCGTCCGGATGCTCGAGCATCAGCAGGTGTCCAGCATCGGCCACCACTATCAGTTCGGCGAAGGGCAGCGCCGCGGCGATCGTCTCGGCGTGTGCCAGCGGGGTCAAGGCATCGTGGTCTGCCGCCAGCACCAGGACCGAGCAGTCGACCAGGTTCATCAGGCCCAGGGTGCCGTCGTGCGCCATCAGCGTCGGGTAGAACTCGGCGAACACGTCGACCCGGGTCGCCGCGATCATGTTCGTGCAGTACGCCACCACTGCCGGATCGACCTCTGACCCGAAACTCAGCCGCTTGGTCAGGACCCACGCCAGGTCCTTGCCCAGGGCCCGGCCCCGCTCCACCAGGTCGGCGCTGCGAGCGGCCCGGCGCAGGATCACGGGCAGCACCGGGCCACGGATCCGGGCCACGAAGCTCGGCAATCCCAGCGTGACGGTCTTGAGGTCACCGCTGGAGGTATTGATCAGGCCCACCGAGCCGATCCGGGCCTGCGGGGCCGAAGCCAACCTGCGCTGGAAAAGGTCCGGCCGCTGGCTGGCCAGCGCCATCACCGTCATGCCGCCCATCGAGTGACCGATCAGCACGATGGGACCGTTCGGCACCACCGAATCGATCACGGCCCCGAGGTCGCGCCCGAGCTGCTCGATGGTGCACCCGACGGCGGACGAGCGGTCCGAGCGGCCGTGCGAGCGCTGATCGTAGAGGACCAGCCGGACGTCCTGTCCGAAGTGCTCGCTCAGGGCCAGCCGCTGGAAGTGGAACGAGCCGAGGGTGAGGCCGAAGCCGTGCACGAAGACGACCGTCAGCGGCGCATCGAGCGGGCCGACCTCCTCGACGTGCAGTTCGATGCCGTCCTCAGCGCGCACCCGGGACTCCCGGTCGACGGGCAGGGCACCGAGCAGGGCCGCCGTGCGCGGATCGATCCGGGCGCGCTCGCCCTCGACGACCCGGTGCTCGTGCACCAGGCCCGCGGCAGCAGCGGCGGTCACCACGCCGACGGCGCCACCGATCAGTGCCGGTATCTTCAGCTTCATCCTTGCGCCCCGACATAGCCGACATAGCTGCGCGGGACCCGGACACCGATCCTGGTAACCACCTCGTAGTGGATGGTGTCCAGCGCGTCGGCCCAGTCCTGGGCGGTGGGCTCGCCGTCCGAGCCGGGCCCGAACAAGATCACCTCGTCGCCTTCGTAGATCTCGGCATCGCCCACGTCCACCACGAACTGATCCATCGCGACGCGCCCGCAGACTCGGTAGCCACAGCCCTGGATCGCGACCGGTGCCACGTTGGTGGCCTTGATCGGGATGCCGTCGGCGTAACCGAGCGGGACGAGGGCGAGGGTGGTCTCCCGCTTGGTGCGGTACACGTGGTTGTAGGAGACCCCCTGGCCGGGCCCCACCCGTTTGACGTTGGCGACGTGGCTGCGCAGGGTCATCGCCGGGGTCAGCCCGAAGCTGCCCAGCGCCGGGGCCGGCGACAGCCCGTAGATCGCGATACCGGTCCGTACCAGGTCGAAGTCCGCGCCACCTGCCACCAGCAGGCCGGCCGAGTTGGCGATGTGCCGAAGCCGCGGGATGACCCCGAGGTCCTCAGCCGTTTCCAGGGCCTCGCGGAACGAGTCCAGCTGGTGGGCGGTGATCGGATCGCCAGGCAGCTCAGCGCTTACCAGGTGGCTCCAGATACCGACGATCTCCAGCACGCCGTTGCTGGCCGCCCGGGCTGCGGCGATGACCAGGTCCGGCCAGTCGGCTGGGGTGGCGCCGTTGCGGGACAGGCCGGTATCGACCTTGAGGTGGATCCTGGCGGTGACGCCGAGTTCGGCGGCGAGGGTGACCACCATGTCCAGCGCGGCGTGTGAGGACACCGAGACGTCGACCGAGCGGGACAGCGCCTCGCGCAGCAGGGAGTGATCGTGCGGCGTCCACAGCCAGGCCAGGATCGGTAGCTGGATATCGGCCGCGCGCAGCGCCAGCGCCTCCTCCAGCATGGCGACACCCAGCCAGCTCGCGCCGCCGGCCACCGCCGCGCGAGCGGACGGGACCATGCCGTGGCCGTAGCCGTCGGCCTTCACGACCGCCATGATCTCGGCGGAGGTGCCGGCTGCGAGGGTGCGAACGTTGGCTGTGATCGCGGACAGGTCGACGACGGCCTCCGAACGCAGCATGGCGCCATTCTTTCATTCGATTGCGAAGCGTCGCCCGGTTCGGCGTCTCAGGAGTGGCGCAATCTCGGAATCAGGTCGTCCGCGGTGACCGGCCCGTGCTCGGCGGCCGACCGGGCCGCCCTGCCATGCAAGTACGCACCGACGGCCGCGGCGTCCAGGGGGTGCAGGCCCGCGGCGAGCAACGAGCCGATGAACCCTGAGAGCACGTCGCCGCTGCCCGCGGTGGCCAGCGACGGATGCCCGGTCGGATTGACCAGGCAGCGTCCGTCGGGCGTGGCGATGACCGTTGCGAAGCCCTTGAGCAGGACGACCGCGCCGCAGGAAGCAGCCGCTCGCCTCGCGGCGCCCACCCGGTCCGGGCCTACCTCGCCGAACAGCCGGGCGAATTCCCGGTCGTGGGGGGTGAGCACGGTGGGTGCACTGCGGGCCTCGAGCAGCTCACGCCGGGAAACCAGCAGGTTCAGCCCATCCGCGTCGACCAGCACCGGCACGTCCTGGCTCAGGACGGCCTCCAGACTGGCCACCGCGTGCTGATCGGTGCCCAGACCCGGCCCGACGGTCCAGGCTTGAACCCGGCCGGCCAGCGTCACGGTTTCGCTGACCAGGACGTCGGGGAACCGCCGGCTCACCTCGCGGTGCGCGAAGCCGGCATAGCGCACGGCGCCGACCCCGCCGAGCCGAGCGGAGCCGACCGCGAGCTGGGCGGCGCCGGGATACTGCTCGGAGCCGGCAGCGACCCCGACGACCCCGCGGGTGTACTTGTCGTCGTCGGCGGCGGGCCGGGGCAGCAACCTCTCGACGTCGGCGGCGCCATAGCGTGCCAGCTCCGGTTCACCGAGTTCCTGGCCGATCCCGATATCGATGAGCTCGATCCGGCCCGAACGGACCGGGCCCTGGCCGACCAGCAGGCCGGTTTTCAGGGCTCCGAGGCAGACCGTCAGCTCGGCGGTGATCGCCGGTCCCTGCACTTCCCCGGTCTGCGGATCGACGCCCGAAGGCAGATCGACGGCCAGTACCGGCGCTGCCGAGTGCTCGGCGAACTCGACCAGCGGAACCAGCTCGGCTCGCACCGGGCCGGACGCGCCGATGCCGAGCAGCCCGTCGACGATCAGATTGGCCGGGCCGGCCTCGGCAAGCTCCAGGACGCGGCCACCGGCGTCCCGGAAAGCGGCCAATCCAGCTCGGTGGGCTCGCTCGGGGGCCGCCAGCACGGCGTCCACCCGCACTCCCCGGCGCGCCAGGATGGCGCCCGCAAACAGGGCAT
>JAVEES010000319.1 GCA_030840285.1 Pseudonocardiales bacterium | reverse complement strand
AGTACAGCAGCTTCAGCTCGAAGTGGGTCACGCCGGCATCGATGAAGGCCTGCACCCGGCGCCGCACATCATCCACCGAACCGAAGATGTGCCGATCGAGTGCGAACTGCATGTTGTCCACGTCGCGCTCGTAGGTGTTGCTGCTCGTCTTGACCGTCGGCAGCGCTCGCTCCATCGCCTCGTCGCGAGTCTTGGCGATCGTCGTCAACTTCTCGACGGCGACGGTGATCTTGCTCGCATCGCGGCCGTGTTCCTCGGCGCTGCGCAGCAGAACCTCGCGACCGGCCGCCATCTCGCTCGGTGACAACCACCCGGGGATCCAGCCGTCGCCGACGCGGCCGGTGCGCTCGGCGGCCTTGTCGGTCCAGCCGCCGACCCAGATCGGCGGGTGCGGGGACTGCAGGGGCTTGGGGAACATCTCGGCATCGGTGAAGTTGATGGTCTTACCGGAGTGGCTTGCCAGGGGCTGCGTCCAGATCGCCTTCATCACGTCGATGTACTCATCGGTGAGTGAGGCTCGCTTGTTGAACGGCACTTCGAAAACGTCGAATTCGTTCGAGCCTTCGGTTGCCTTCGAGCCCAGGCCGACTCCGACCAGCAGCCGGCCGTTGGTGAACTGATCCACCGTAGCCAGTTGCTTCGCCGCGTAGATCGGGTTCCGGGTGGGCATCACCAGGCAGGCGACCCCGAGCTTTACCCGGGTGGTGTGTGCGGCGAGGAACGCCAGCGTCGTCACCGACTCGTAGAAGTCGGCGGTCTGGTCCTCGCTCAGCGCGTCCATCGACCCCGAAGAGATGTGATGGCGGTGCATTTCCGAACTCCACACGACGTGGTCGTGCGTCCACACGGTGTCGAAACCGAGGTCCTCGGCCTTCTTGGCCGTCCGTACCAGGTTCTCCACACTGGACAGCGGACCTGAATTCGGAACCCTGATACCGAACTCGATGTTGGTCATCGATCATCTCCCATTGGTCGGTGGCCTATCGTTCCGGCGCCACACAATTGGCGTTCCTGGATACGATATTCAACCTACAGCGACCCCCTTGCCGACGCAACCCCGCAGCTTCCTAGTTTTAAGACCGAAGGAAATTCCGTGTCATAGCTCTTCCGAAGGTCATCTTGGGCGGTACATTGCATCCATGGCTCCGAGAAAAGGCCGCAACCTCAGCGCTGACCAGAAGTTCTCCGTTGTCGTCGACAGTCTGTCCGGCGGCTACAAGACGGTCGGCCAAATGGTGTACGCCGTGTTGAAAGAGGCAATCCTTACCGGTGCTTTCGCCCCGGGCGAATGGTTGCGCCAGGAATCCCTCGCCGAGGCGATCGGGGTGTCGCGGATTCCGGTGCGCACCGCCCTGCTGCAGCTCGAGTCCGAGGGCATGATCACCTTTCACCCGCACCGTGGTGCCCGGGTACGCACCCTGACGAGCGAGCAGGTCGACGAGATCTACCGACTGCGCACCCTGTTGGAGGTCTACGCGCTGCGTCGCGCGGTGGAGTCCATGACGCCCGAGCGGCTAGAAAAGCTGTCTGCCATAGCAAAGCAGCTCGATGCCCAGGACGAAGGCGGCGAGTTCCTGGAAATCAGGATTGCCTTTTACCGCACGCTCTACGACGCCGAACGCAACCCGCTGCTGGTAGAGATGATCGAGGATCTGCGCAGCCACGTCGGCAGGTACTTCCTCGCCATCCGTTTCGCCCAGCACGCCCATCACCACGCCGCTGTCGTCAAGCAGATCGCCAAGGGCGACATCGCGGGCGCCGAGGAATGGCTCACCAAGCACCTTGACCAGGTCAGGCTCGGAATCCGGGACCTGATCGCTGAGGACTCGGCCGACGAGGCCCCCGCCGCCGTCGAGGAGAACTCGCGGCGGCCGGCGCGCAAGCGAGCCACCAAACCCCGTGCCAAGGCGACGAATTCAGCACGTCGAGGTGTGCTGACCTCCTGAGGTCAGCACACCTTCGACTGAGGCAGCGCAGACCGCCTGCCTCAGTCGCCATCCTCCGGCAGATCGTTCATCAGCCGCCAGACACGCTCGGGCGTGAGCGGGACCCTCGTTGGCCACTTGCCCGTTGCCTTGGCCACAGCGCCCGCGACAGCGGCCGCGATCGGGTTGAGGGTTCCCTCCCCTGCTCCCTTGGCTCCGTAAGGCCCGACGCCGTCGCCCCGCGCGGCGATCATGGTGTCGATGCGTTCGGGCAGATCCTGCATCCGGGGCACCCGGTACTCGACGATATTGGGATTGGTCAGTTGCGGCCCGTCGTATACCAGTTCCTCGAACAGGGCACCGCCCAGTCCCTGAGTGGCGGCCCCGAGATCCTGCCCCTCGACGGCGCGAGGGTTGATCGCGAAGCCGACATCGGCGACCGTGGCCAGTTGCTGGACCCGAATCACACCGGTATCAGGATCGATCGCGAGATCGACACCCACGACGCCGACCTCCCAGAACGGCGGCATCTTCTTGGTCACGCCGTCGCGACGCAACAGGCCCACGCCGGTCACCTCACCGGCGGCAGCACCGAACCAACGGCTGATCACCTCGCCGAAGCCGACCGGTGACTTATCACCAACCCGCACGCCGCCCTCGATCGATTCGATATCCGTTGCCGGCACGCCGAAAACCTCGGCGGCCATCTCGGCCACCTTCTGCTTGGCATCGGTACAGGCACGCTGCAGAGCGAGTCCGGCCAGCGTCGTGGTGCGGCTGGCTCCGGTGGTGCGCTCGTACGGTCCGATGGTGTCGGACTGCGCGATGCTGACCGACTCCAGCGGTACTCCCAGTTCGTGCGCGGCGATCTGGGCCAGGGCCGATTCGCTTCCCTGGCCCATCTCCGTCGAGCCACTGAGCACCAGGACGGAGCCGTCCACCTGGAGCCGGACCTGCGCGGTCGACACCGGAAACGCGCCGGCATCCGATGCGGTGAACCCGATGCCGATGGCAGAGTCTGCGCTGGCGTGCGAATTCAATGAGTCCGACAGCATTTCCAGGTCAGCGAGCAGATCGGCGTCGATGCCGCGTTTGCCTGGCAGGATCTCCTCCCCCGGACGCACCAGATTCCGGCGCCGGATTTCGAAGGAGTCCAGGCCCAGCTCGCGGGCCGCTCTTTCCAGGTTGAGTTCACCGGCGAGCGCGCCCTGCGGGGCGCCGAATCCGCGGTACGAGGACGCGGGTGAGGTGTTGGTGTACACCGATCGACCGCGTGCTCGAACGTTGGGAACCCGGTAAGGACCGAAGCATCGGTTGACGGCTTTGGCCAGCACCAGCGGGCTGTTGTCGGCGTACGCGCCGGAGTCCAGCACCAGATCGAACTCGCGCGCGATGATCGTTCCGTCGGCGTCGAAGGCGCTTCGCACCGTGACGTCAGCCGAATCCGCGCGGGTGGTGTAGATGGCCTCTTCGACGTCGAGGACGAGCTTCACCGGCCGGCCGGTGGCCCAGGAACCGACCGCGGCCAGCGGCTCTACCTTCGTGTAGGACTTCGAGCCGTAACCGCCGCCGAGATAGGGTGCCTCCACCCGTACCCGCGACAGCGGCAGGTCGAAGATCCTGGCCAGGTCGGTGCGCACCATGAAGGGATGCTGGGCGGTGCTGACCACGCTCAGCTGCCCGTCATGGAAGTCGGCGACGGCGTTGTAGGGCTCCATGGCATAGGCATAGAGCATCGGATAGTGCACCGGTCCGTCTTCGACGACCAAATGCGCATCGGCAAAGGCGGCATCGACGTCACCCCAGCCGATTTCCACAGTGTGCGCGACGTTGTCGCGCTCGCCGGCCTCTTCCTCCGGAGTGGGCGCGGCAGCCATCGCCGCGAACGATTCGTCGGTGGCCGCGCGGTAAAACTCCTCATGGATCAGCGGCGCGTCCTGCGCCAGCGCCTCCGCGGGGTTCATCAGCGCGACCAGGTCCTCGTACTCCACCTCGACCGCCGCGGCGCCATCCTCGGCGGCGAAAAGCGTTTCGGCGACGACCAGGGCCACCGGTTCGCCGTAGTAGCGAACCTTGCCGGTGGCAAGGATGCAGTGATCGGGCACGATGTGGCCGAATCGGGAGAACAGATCCTTCAGGTCCTCGGCGATCACCACCGCGACCACGCCCGGTGTCCGCAATGCCTGCTCCCGGTTGATCCGGGTAATCCGGGCGTGCGCATGGGAGGATCTGACGACCTTGGCGTGCAAGGTGCCCGAAGGCGTTATGTCGACGGTGTATTTGGCCGACCCGGTGACCTTCGCGAACAGGTCCCGGCGCAGGACCGGGCTACCTACGTGCGAGCGCTGCTCAGACATTGCCCTCCTCGCGCATCCGGGACGCGGCCAGCTGAACCGCTTCGACGATCGGGGCATATCCAGTGCAGCGGCAGATGTTGCCGTCCAGATACTCCTTGATCTGCTCCTCGCTCGGATCAGGATTCTTGCGCAGCAGCGCCACCGACATCATCAGAAAGCCCGACGTGCAGAAGCCGCACTGCAGCGCGAATTCCTCGACGAAGGCCTGCTGCAGCGGGTGCAGCGAGTCACCTTGTGCCAGGCCCTCGACCGTTTCGACCTGCCGGCCGTCGACATCGACGGCCAGATAGGTGCAGGCGCTGACCGGCGAGCGGTCCACGAGGACGGAGCAGACACCACAGACCTGCAGCTCACAGCTGAGCTTGGTTCCGGTCAGGCCGAGATCGTCTCGCAAGAACTGTGCGAGGGTGCTCCGATTCAATACGTAGCGCGACACCTCGGTTCCGTTGACCGTCGTCGTGACCGTCCTACCGAGTTCTTGCTCAGACATCTCTAACACCTGCTTGCACGGCCGCGACGGCCTTGTTGACGAGCACCTCGACGAGGTGACGCTTGTAGCTGACCGAGCCGGTCAGATCCGGCACCGGCTCTATTCCAGCCGCGATGGCCGCGGCGTCGATGCCCGACCAGTCATCGGCCGTGACCAGGATCGGGATCTCGGAGACAGCTCCGATGGCAACCCGGACCGGCTGGTCCGCACCCGATTCGACGGCGGCCACTGCAACGCTTGGCCGCTCAGTGAACTGGAATTTCAGATAGACGCCGGCCGGCGCCGGCAGCGGAATGCGCACCGCGACCAGCAACTCCTCCGGTTCGCGGGCCGTCCAGTACGGGCCGAGCATGAACTCGGGGATCGTTAAGCTGCGCTGCCCGGTGGCCGACCGGAAGTCCACGCTGGCATCCAGGGCCAGTAGCGCAGTGGCCAGATCTGATCGCGGCTCGGCGAAGCAGAGGTTGCCGCCGATGGTTCCCTGGGCCCTAACGCGGGAGTTCCCGACCCTGGCGGTGACCGAGGACAGCAGGCCCGCGCTCTCGCGCACCGTCTTGTCCTCGGCGATCTGCTCGTGCGTCACCCCGGCACCGATCACCAGTTCGCTGTCGGTTCGCCGTACGTCGGACAGCTGCCGAATCGCCTTCAGATCGACCAGGTTGTCCGGCACCAGCAGCTGCATCTTCATTGCCAGGAACAGCTCCGTGCCGCCCCAGTAGGCGAGCGAGTCCTCACCGATCAGCCTGAGCGCGTCCTCAAGTTCGGTCGGGCGCGAGACGGTGAACGAGCCGAGCACTAGGCGGCACCTAGCTCTGCGGTGGCCTTGGCGAAGAACTCGTCCATGACCTTGTTGGCCTTGGTGCGGATCATTCCCGCGCCCAAGGTGGCTACCCGCCCGATCACCTCATAGGTTCCCTCGACCGTGATCGTGGTGCTGCCGTCCTCGTGCGGTTCGAGCACCAGGAGCGCGTTCACGCCGATCCGGGACGCCACCTGGCGGTCCTCGCCATTGGCCTGCACCCGGATCCGCTTGCCCTCTTCGACGTCGCTCACCACGATGTCCAGATCGGCCTTGAGCTTGAAGGGGCCGAGGCGGTCCATCAACACAGCCTCGTATCGTTGGAGATGTGACACTTCCTTGGCGTCATCAAGGATGCTCACCCATTCCACCAGTCGTGGCACATCGGTAAGCACCGCCCAGCATCGCGCCGAGTCTGACTTTACGGCTATCTCTCGCGAGAAGTTCGAGGAAGGCACTTGCGCTCCTAGATCATTGGGTTGTTAAAGGATATGGTATCCAATTAATAAGTCAAGCTGACGCGAAGGGCTCCTATGTCATCGTCGCCGCCGCTCGTCACCTCACCAGCGTGCACCCCCCGACGAACCGCCCGAGGAACCCTCCGATGAAGCCGGCGATCGGCCCCGCAGCTGAACCAGCCGCCGCGCCGAGGCCGCCGAGCCCGTTCCGGACCAGGAACTTTCGGCTCTACTGGACCGGGGGCCTGGTATCGAATATCGGCTCGTGGTTGCAGAATGTCAGCTCGTCGGTCTACGTCCTGGACCACACCCATTCCACACTGCTGGTCGGCGTGCTCAACGTCGCGTACTTCTCCCCCATCTTCCTGTTCTCGATCGTCGGCGGAATGATTTCCGACCGCTTCGACCGGCGCAAGGTCATCGTCGCAACCCAGGTCATATCGGGCATCGTGGCAGCGGTGATCACGCTGCTCGCAGCGCTGGGCCGGCTCAGCCCGGCAACCCTGATCGCGCTGTCGTTCGTGCTCGGAACCGCCTATGCCATCAGCAAACCCGCCTTCGGTGCCCTGCTGCCCGCGGTGGTGCCGCGCAACGATCTGGCGCACGCGACAGCCATCAACACCCTGCAGTTCAATATCGGCCAGCTCGGCGGATCCGGCTTGTCGGCGGCAATCCTGGCGGTCGCCAGCCCCACCTGGGCATTCGGCCTGAACGCCGTGTCCTTCATCTCGCCCATCATCAGCACGCTGCTGCTGCGCATCGACGCTCATCAGCGCTCGAGCGCCATCAGGGGCAGCGGGCGTGAGGGTCTGCGCTTCGCGTTCCGCTCGCCCGCGATTCTGGCGATTCTCGGCGCGGTGGCCCTGAGCAACGCATCGATGGAGTGCCTGCGCACGCTGTCGCCGTCGTTGGCCAGCCAGACCCTGCACGAGGACAGCGGCTCCGCCGGGCTGATCGTGATGGGTTACAGCGCCGGTGGCATGATCGGCATCTTCGCTTTCAGCTGGCTGTCACGACGCTTTTCGGGTCAGCGGCTGCTGATCGCGGCCTTCCTGATGCAGGCTGCCGGCCTGGCCGGCATAGCCGCCTCTCGTCAGCTCGCGCTCGGCGTCGCGTGCGCCTTCCCGGTCGGCCTCGCCTTTGCCTTCAACATCCCGATCCTCAGTGCGGGGCTGCAGCAACTGAGTCCAGAGGCATTTCGCGGACGGGTGATGAGCTTCTTCTCGATGTCCATGTTCGGCTTGCGCCCGCTGTTCTCACTGATCGCGGGCGGTCTGGCGGCGCTGCTGAGCACGCCGGTCGTGGTGCTCATCTTCGTACTCTTCCCGCTCATCGCGCTGCGACTGGTAGGCGCTACCAGCCGCGCCTTGACAGCCGCACGCTCCCGCGCCGCGTTGGCCTCGCCGGGATAGGCCCGGCGGGCTAAGGGCGATCAGCCCTCGATGGCGGGCTCATACTCGGCGAGCCACTTGAGCGTGGATTCCAGCGACACCACGTCGCCGTACTTCTCGTGGATATCGAAGAGGTTCATCGCCCAGGTGGCCTGATGGCGGTCGTACACGCAGTCCTCGACGACGATCATGCGAAGCCGGTAGCTGCAGCCATCGACCACCGTGGCACGCACGCAGCCGCTCACGGCCTCGCCACAGACGATGAGGGTGTCGATGCCCTGGCCGATCAGATAGGCCGCCAGTGGCGTGCCGAAGAACGCGCTCGGGGCGGTCTTGGTCAGCTGGACCTCGCCGGCGTGCGGCGCCGCCTGTTCCACCAGGTCATAGCGTCGCCTGAACCTGTCCTCTGCCGCGTCCGGCGCGGGATTGTGGCCGTGCGTACGCCAGCGCGGCACGCCCGTGACCTCGGTGGGCGCGCCGCTGACGTGCAGCACCGGAACGCCCGCACTGCGGGCTCCGGCGAACAACTCGCTGATCCGCTCCAGTGCCTGCCAGCCCTCCAGACCGGTGCTGTTCGGCCAGGTCTTGATTGCCTCCAGCAATGGCTCGGGCTGGTCCCCCACCACGCCCCGGTAGTTGTCGACCGAGAGCACCGCCGGTCGACGCCCGTAGCCGTAGGGCTTTCGGGGCGGCAATGCCGCGAGATGGGCTCGGTCTCGTTCGGTCAGAAACTGCTCCCAAACGCGCTGGCCTGCCATGACGGGTGCCGCCTCTCGTGTCGCTCAACCGGTTTCTGCCGCGTTACACGGGGTCGGTACGACCGCTTCCGCCTCGCAGCAGTGCCGCGATGGTCACTGTAATCGCAGTCATGACGACGCTGAGAACAGCCGCCTGGGTCGGCAGGCCATAGTTCCAGCGATCCCAGATCAGCGAGGACAGAACCACGTTGCCCGGCGAGGACAGCATCAATGGCAAGGTCAGGTTCTGCATGCTCGCCATGAAGACCAGCAGGCAGCCGTTGAAGAAGGACGGCCGGATCAGCGGGATGATGACGCGCAGCCAGATCCGGCGCATCGGGGCACCGCTGGCTGCCGCGGCCTCCTCGAGGACCACCTGGGTCTGGGCGATCGCCGCGCCCATCAATCTGGTTCCGAGGCTCACGTAGAGCGTGGACTGTGCGATGACGATGATCCAGATCGTGCCGTAGATCGGCAGCGGCAGGAGTAGGTAGAGCAGCAGCACGGATAGGCCGATGACCACGCCGGGAATGGCGTGTGGCATGAACGCCAGCAGATCGAGGATCCAGATGAAGCGCGATCGGGCTCGCACGATAATCCAGCCGATCAGCACGGATAGGAACATCGTGCCCACCGATACCACGACACCCAGCATGATCGTGTTCTTGACCGCCATGCCGACACTGCCGGTGTGCCAGATGTTCTTCCATTCGCTCAAGGTGATCTTGTGAAATGCAGCCTTGTTGACGCCGCTGTAGAACGGTTGAATGCTCGCCCAGATCAGAATCAACAATGGCAGTAGGAACGCCACGAAGATATAGCTGAGTGCGCCCGCGAACAGCGGTATCCGCCAACGGCCGAGATCGATGCGCTTGGGACGATGAATCCGCCCAGTCACGGTTGCGTACTTTCCGTGCGAACCCACCGCGCGGTCGTAGGCGATCAGCGGGCCGAGCGCCAGCACGAGCAGCAACAACCCATAGGTGCTCGACAGGCCGTAGTCGGGCAGACCGGTCGCCGGGTGGGTGTTGTTGAAGATGGTCGTGCTCAGCACCGTTATGTGTCCTGGCAATCCCAGCACCAGAGGTACGTCGACGTTCTCCACCGAGTTCACGAATTCGTAGATGAGTGCGCCGAGTAGCGCTGGTGTGAGCAGCGGAATCGTGATCTTGCGGATGATGGTCATCCGGTTGGCCCCGGATGCGTCCGCGGCATCCTCCAAGACGCCGTTCATGGAGCGCAGCGATCCGGTGATCAGCAGGAACGTCAGCGGCACCATTCCGAATGCCTGTACCAGGATCATTCCGGGCAGCGAGTACGCACTGAACTTGATGCCGAGCACGATGTGCAGGAACTGGTTGATGACCCCGTTGGTCGGGTTCAGCAACAGGCTCCACGAAATCGAAGTGATGAGGAGCGGCATCCCGGACGGAGCCACGACCAGTACGAAGAGCAGGTTGCGGCAGGGAATGTTGGTCCGCTCGATCAGCCAGGAGAAGGCCAGCGCCACCACGAACGCCACGGCCAGCGCACCCAGGGCAAAGATCAGCGTCGTGACCATCACGTGGTAGGTCTCGGACGAGCCGAACACGGTGCGCAGGTTGTCCAGCGTCCAATGCGAACCGGCCGACAGCGGCAGGCCGAACTCGTTCTTCTGCAGGGTCGAGGTGGTGAGGATGAACAGCGGGCCGCCCACCAGATAGAGCAGCACGCCGATCGCCAGGACCGCCATCACCGTGCGACCCCGCAGCCGGCGGGCGTAGAGGTTGTCCAGAACAGTCAGGTGGCGTGGGCGCGCCGCCGGAGCGGCGGGCTGCTCGGACGCGGGAGGATCTTGTACCTGTGTCACTGTGCGAAAACCACGCAGCTCTTTGCCGGAATTTCGAGGTACACCTTGTCGTCCCTTCGGAATCGGACGTCGGTGGACACCTTCGCCCGCAGCTCTATCGGACCGACGGTGACCTCGTGCTCGACGCCCTCGCCGATGAACAAACCGAGATCCACTCGTCCCACAAAGATGTTCTCGAGATTCTCCGGCTCGCTGTGGTGCATCACCAGCGCCTCGGGACGGATCAAAATCGTGCACGTCTGGCCGCTGGCGAGTTGGTGATCGCCGCTGTCCTCGCACGAGACGGTGCCGAGCTCGGTCGACACGTTGACGCGCCGAACACCGTCTTCATCGGCATCACCGACTGAGTCGATGGTGCCGTTGATGATGTTGGACGCGCCGACCAGGTTACCGACGAACTCGTTATCGGGATGGAAATAGAGGTCGCGAGGACGTCCCAACTGGACGATGTTGCCGTCCCGCATGACCGCGATCTGGTTGGACAGCGACAGCGCCTCGATCTGGTCGTGCGTCACGAAGACCGTGGTGACCTTCAGCAGGCGCTGGACCCGCCGCAGCTCGGCACGCATCTGGGCGCGAAGCCGCGCGTCGAGGCTAGAGAGTGGCTCGTCCAGCAGCAGCACCTCTGGCTCGCGCACCAGGGCGCGAGCCAGAGATAGCCGCTGCTGTTGACCACCGGACAATTGCGTCGCCCGGCGCTTCTCGAACCGTGCCATGCCCATCAGTTCGAGCATCGGCATTACCTTTTCACGCAACTGCGAGCTGCGAAGCCGGCGCCGTGACTGCATCCGAAGCGGAAAGGCGACGTTTTCGAAGACCGTCATGTGGGGCCACACCGCGTAGTCCTGGAACACCATCCCGATGTCGCGCCGATGCGTTGGCACGAACGTCTGGTCCGAGACCACCACGACATCGCCGAGCCGGATCTCTCCGCTGTCGGGCTTCTCCAGCCCGGCGATGCAACGCAGTGTCGTCGTCTTGCCACATCCACTTGGCCCGAGCAGGGTGAAGAACTGGTTGTCCTCCACCGTGAAAGACACATCTCCGACCGCCGGCGGGTGATCGCCCGCGCCGCGATAGCGGTGGTGCAGATTTCGAACCTCGATCGCAGTCACGTTTAGCTCAGTTCCTTACTTCGTTAGCTTCGCGAACGCGGATGCCACCTTGGCGTCCAGCTGACCCTGCTCCTCGGTACGGTCGGAGGCGAGTTGTGCATTGGCCGGCAGCCCGCTCGGATTCGTCTCGTTGGTCTTGAACTCATACTTCTTGATCTGGGCCTCGCCCTCCGCGCTGAGACGCCATGCGTACAGGCAGCGGATCGCGTTCGGGTGCGGGGCCTTGTCAAGAACGTAGGTGTACTCGGTGAAGGCCGGGACGATGTCGAGGTACTTGATCGCGACCGAACCGCCACCGGCGTTGGTCTGATCCGTCTCGTTGTTGTGCGCGCTGGTGGTGAAGACAGCCTCGCCGCTCGTCACCTTCTGGACACTCGCCGTCGCACCCTGCACACCGATCGGCTTGGCGTCGCTCATCAGCTTCTTGTACCAGTCAAGGGCCTTCTGCTCGCCCCAGACAAGCGCCAGCGGCGAGAGTTGCTTGCCACGGGTATCCACCACGAACTTTCCGGCGTACTTGGAATCGGCGAGCTCTTCCCACGTGTTGGGCAGATCCTCGGGCTTGGTCTTGTTGGCGTCATAGACCAAGCCGCCGAGCAGCACGTCGGTGCGCGCCAGGGTTAGGCCGTTGTAGTTGATAGTCGCGTCATCGGGCACGCCGAGCGACTTCCAGTCGACGTTGGCAACCGCCTTGCCCTGAAACAGCGGCTCTGCCGAAGGAAGGTCGAAGTCGGTGCCGTCCACGTCGAGCGTGTGACCCGTCTGGATCGAAGCGAGGATGCGCTGGACGTTGTCCTGCGGCTTCATCGACACGTAATTGATTTTGATGTTCGGGTACTTCGCTTTGAACGGCGCGATCTCTTTGTCGAACACATCAGAATCGGTGCCGCGTCGAAGCGTGACCGAGCCTTCCTTGGCACCCAGATCGCAAACTTCCTGCACGGTCTTGCCGATCGCGCCAGCGCCGCCGCCGGTCGCGGCGGCGGTCTTCTTGTCGCTGGAGCACGCCGCGGCTCCGAGCGCCACGCACGTCACTGCGCCGATTACGGCCGTCAGGCGAACGTAGTGTGATCGATAGGTCATCTCGCGGGCCATCCTTCTGTTAGACGGATCTGCTGGTCGAGGCGATTGGCACCCGCGGAGTTTCTCGGGGCTTAGAGAGGGAGTTTCGCATCCGAAGTTCGCGAGGTCAACGATTTCGTATCCAGAATCCGTTTAATTTTCCGGATCGAAACTAAAAGCGGGACGGGGCCGGATAGCTCGGCACAATCCCGTCACGACGGGCAGCGCGGAAAGAATGCCGGCAGCCACCAACGCCGCCCGCGCACCCGCGAATTGACAGAGGACACCGGCGATGGGCGCACCGATCGGCGTGCCTCCGAGAAAGACGATGCCGTAGACGCCCATTACCCGGCCAGTCATGCCGGGCTCGCAGTCCAATTGCAGAAGACTGCGAGCGAGCGTGTTGAAGACGATATTCGCCGCGCCGAGAAGGAACATCGCACCGTAGGCCAGAGCCAGCTCCGGCATCGATGCGGCAAGGACGTTGACCGCGCAGAAGGCCAGGCACGCCACCCTCAGGCGCGACTGGGTCGGAGCGGCGGCACCGGCGCTGGCCACTCCGCCCGAAACAGCACCAAGGCCGAGAGCCGCCGTCAGCCACCCGTAGGTCGCGGCGTTGCCATGAAACGTCGAGGTCGCAAGGATCGGCAGAACCACCCGAAAGTTCTGGCCGAACACGCTGACGAAGGCGACCAGCACCATCGTCGCGCGCAGCGCCGGATCCCTCAGTACGTACTGAAAGCCTGCCCGCAACTGACCGGCCGCTTTGGGTATCGGATCGACTCGTCGCAGACTTGCCGGATCGACCCGGAGCAGGCCGGCCAGCGCGGCAAGGAAGGACACCGCGTTGAACAGGAACGTGAATCCGACGCCGAACAGCCCGATCATCCCTGCTGCCAGTGCGGGACCGGCCAGCCGTCCGACGTTGTTCACCGCGCCCGCCAGCGTGATCGCGTTGACCAGATCGGCCGGTGCGACCAGCTCGCCGACGAACACCTGCCGCGCCGGGTTGTCGAAGATGGTGACGATACCCAGCAGCAACGTCATCGCGTAGATGCCGAGCAGGCTGTGAAATTGCGTCAGGGCGATCACTGCGAGTGCCGCGGCGAGTATCGCCTGAACGAGTTGAGTCACGATGAGCAGCGTGCGGGTATCGACCCGGTCTACGACCGTGCCGCCCCAAATACCCAGCAGCAAGGTCGGTGCGAACTGAAGTACCAGAACGAGACTGAGCGCCGAGGCGTTGTGGGTGAGGTGCACGACCAGCCAATCCTGGCCGATTCGCTGCATCCAGGTACCCGCTACCGAAATCGCGTAACCGAGGAAGTACCTGCGGTAGTTCGGTACGCGAAGTGATCGAAACGTTCGCGCGGGGGCCTCACCGAACAGTGCCACGCCAGCTCCTCGGATCCGCGGTAGGTAGTGCAGCCCTTCAGATCGCCGGTAGCTGGCCGTGGTGACGCAGGAACCGAATCATTTCGGCGTCGAATCGCCAAGGTTGCTCGAGCTGACAAGCATGGCCGGCGCCGGGAATCGCGACCAGCTCGGCATTGGGCAGCCGCTCCAGCAAGGCTCCTGACGCCGGATGGGTGCCATCTTCCGTACCGGTCAAGATCAGCACCGGCGCCTTCAGATCACGTTGCAGCCACTCCGGATCGGGCTCGGCCAAGGCCTCGAAGGTCGCGATGATGGATCCGACGTCGGCCGTGGAATTGCGTTCGCTGAACAGCGTCGCAAACCAGTCGGCCATCGGCGTGCCGCGATAGGCCGAGGAGAAGTCCTCGAGGGTGTAGCCGTACCGGTAGCCGATGCCATGTTCCTGATACCCGGCGATCCGCTTGGCGGGAAAGGCCTTTGTTTCTCGCCAGCCTGCGCCGGACAGCACCAGCGACTCGGTGGACGCGGGGCGCCGGTGATACATGTGCTGCACGACGTAGCTACCGACCGAACACCCGACGAGAACAGCACCTGAATCCGACACCTCGTCGAGGACATCCCAGCAGGCATCGGCAAGATCGGTCATGCTCAGCCCTGGTTCGGCGCGCGGAGATCGGCCGTATCCCGGCAGGTCGACGGCGATACAGCGATACCAGGTGGAGAAGTGGGCCATCTGATAGATCCAGCAGGCACTGTCCATCGGATTGGGATGCACGAAGAACATCGGCGGGGCGTCGGTAGGCCCCATTACCTCGTAATAGAGCGGGCCGTCCAGCCGATGCCTACTCATGTGGGAGCCATTCGCCTTCGCGCAGGCGCCAGATCTTTCCGTTGAGTTCACCCGGCGGCCGAGCCGCGAGGTCTGCGAGGTGACGGGCAACCACCTCGGCGGGTACGAGAGTTCCTGCTTGGGCCGCGTGCAGGAAAGGCGATAGTTCAGCACCGAACGGGCCGGAGCGGAAGGGTTCTGCCGCCTCGCGCACCTGCTGCTGCATACCGGTGTCGACCATCCCGGGATAGAAGGCAGCGATTCCGACGTCGGCGCTGACCAGCCGCAGTTCGGCGCCGACCACTCGCACGAGTTGATCGACTGCGGCCTTGCTCATGCTGTAGGTCGAACGTGCCGGCGCGGCCTTGCTCGCCGCACCGCTGGAGGCGAGCAGCACGATGCCAGATCCGCGGGCCAGCAACTGCTCCAGGCAGGCCTGCGCGGTCAACCAACTGCTCAGCACCATGCTCGAAAGCGACTGCATTGCCACCGCCGGATCGCATTGCCAGATCGGCCCGATCGGCAGCGCTGATCCCGCCGTATGCAGGACTATCGGGCTTGTCGCGCTCGACAGCACCTTGCGAAACTGATCCGGTTCGGTGACATCGCATTGAACCGTGCGCAATACGGCACTTCGCCGGTCGGCCTCGTCCTGCAAGCCGGTCAGGTTGTCGCCGTTGCGCGACAGGGCGATGACGGCACGGCCTCGAGAAGCGAATTCGAGCGCCACAGCCCGTCCGATTCCCGCACCGGCACCGATAACGGTCGCGGCGTCGGGACGCCATGCATTGTCTGTCATCGTCAGTGCTCGGCCTCGACCCATTCGACGAAGTCGAACATCGACTCATAGGACTCCGGATCAGTACCCCAGTCCGCCTTGTCGATCTTGATGCCTTTGATGAGTTCGCGGACCAGGCCGGCCAGCGGCAGCGGCAGCTTCAACTGATCCGCCCGTTCCATCACGATGGACATGTCGTCCTCGGCCCACGGCATCGGGCGTGGCCGGTGCCACGTTCGCATCATCTGGTTGTCGCCACCGGCGAGCAGCAGTGCTGTTCGCAGCTTCTCCTGGTCCACGCCGAGGCGCATACCGAGCCGCAGCGCTTCGTAATTGCCTACGCAGGCGACCCATACGAGCAAGTTGTTCACCAGCTTGCCGACCTGGCCCGCACCCAGCTCACCCAGGTGCACCACGTCCGATGCGAAACAGGAGAAGGTGTGCGACCAGGCCTGCAGTATGTCCTCGCGTCCGGCTCCCATCACGAGCAGATCGCCCTCGACCGCTCCTACCTCGCCTCGGCACATCGTTGCATCCAGCACGTCGATGCCGGCCTCGGCGGCGCGCTCGCCGACCAGGATGGACGTCTCGGGAGACACCGTGCTGCAGATGAAGATGACGTGGCCAGGCGCGGCAGCGGCGATGATCCCCTTGTCACCGCAGCACACGTCGATCACCTGGTCATCGGTTCCGACCACGACGAGCGTGCCGGCCGTTGCCTGAGCGAGCTCGGCAACGCTCGTCGCGAGCGGAATGTCCTGGGCCAGTGCCGCCCGCCGAGTGGCCTCCGATGGGTCGTAACCCGTCACCGAGTGCCCGGCCCGTTTCAGATGGCCAGCCATCGGCAGACCCATCTTTCCCAGGCCCACTATGCCAATCGTGCCGACAGCCATGCGATTGCCCAGCTCCTTGCCTTGGTGTGGATCAGCCCTTGGACAGCTTCGAAAGCTGCTTGCCGACATCGGAGATCAGGGCCAGGTCGGCAGGAGACTCGTTGATGGCAAGCTTGGCATCGGCCGGCAGGCCCTGGGGCTGAGCGGTGTTTCCCTTGAACTCGTACTTCAGTTGCGCGGCCTGGCCACCGTCGCCTGCCTTCCAGGCAAGGAAGCACTTCGCGGCGTTGGGATGTGCCGCACCCTTGAGCAACAGGCCCAGCTGGTCGGTTTCCTGCACCACGTCGAGGTACTTGATCTCGACCGGCGCATTCTTGGCCTTCATCTGAGCCACCTCGGCATCACGGCCCGAAGCGGTCATCGGAACTTCACCGGAGATCACCTTCGTGAGGCTGCTGGTAATCCCTGAGACCACCTGCGGCTTGGCCTGAGACATCAAGTTCTTGTACCAGCTGATGGTCTTGTCCTTGCCCCACACGATAGAAATCGGGGCCAGCCACTTGCCGCGCGGATCGACCGAGACCTTGCCGGCGTACTTGGAGTTCGCGAGTTCCTCCCAGGTACTGGGCAGGTCTTCGGGCTTGACGAGCGTGGTGTTGTAGGCCAGCCCGCCGTAGGTCCGCTGGGTGGTGAACACCTTCATGCCTTCGACCGTGGTCGCCAGGTTCGCATTGACGCCCAACTGGCTCAGGTCGACCTCCTCGATGGCCTTGGCAGCGAACAGCGGCAGCGATGAGGCCGAATCAGGCGAGGCCGCATCGACGTCCAGCGAGTGGCCGGCCTGCTTCTCAGCGAGGATCCGCTGGACCTGATCCTGTGGCTGCATCTGGGTGTAATTGACCTTGATCCCGGGATAGGCGCTTTCGAACGTTGCGATTTCCTGCTTGAAGGTGTCGGACTCGACGTCGGCCCAGAAGTTCACCGAGCCCTCGCTCTGGCCCGCCTTGCACACGCTGTCCAGCGTCATCGGGCCCGCGGCGGCCGCGCTACTGGTAGACGAGCCGGGCTTCTTGTCGCTGCTGCAGGCGGTGGCCAACCCGCCGAGAAGTAGTACTGATGATCCGATCGCGAGCGGGCCTCGTAGTCGATTGAGCACGTGCACTCCTCTGGTCGTCGGGGTAGCCTGGCTGTTTCTTAACGCCGCCTGATTACTGCATCCACCAGCGCGGGTTCGCCGGTCGTCATGACGTGTTCGGCGGCGCGGCGCACCGCATCCTGCAGGTCGTTCGGGTCGGTGATGGGTCCTTCGGAATACCAGGAGAAGGACTTGGCCAGCGTGGCGAAGTCAGGTGCCGGGCTGTCGATCTCCATGCCGATGTAGGCCTTCTCGACGTCGGTGCCGCGCTCCACCGCGATGCGTTCCTGGTGTTCCCAGTCGTTGTAATAGGCGCGGTTATTCACCATGACCACAAGCATCGGAAGCTTGTAGTACGAGGCGACCCAGAGCGCTCCCGCGTCGAACATCAGATCACCGTCGGGCTGCAGGTCGACCACCAGCCGTCCGGTGCCCTTGTGTGCCAGGGCCACGCCGAGCGACATGCCGATCTGGGTAGCGGTGCCGAGCTGACGGCCGGGGTAACGGTAGGCCTTGTCGAAGTCCCAGGTCTTCAATGCCCATTCTTCTGCCGTGTTGGCGGTGAGCACCCAGTCGTAGTCCTTGACGACCTCCCACACCTCCGATGCCAGCCGTGAGGCCGACATCGGCTGGGCGTCCCAAGACTCCTCGATCTGCTCCCGCCATTTGGCCTGGGTCTTGGCCCGCAGTTCGGCGATCTCGGTGCGCCACGCATCGTTGCGCGGCGTGGCTCCGTCTTCGGACTTGATCAGCTCCCGGCACGCCTCGATGAGCTGCGGCAGTGCCAGCTTGGTGTCGGCCGTGACCATCAGGTCGGCATTTCGCGGCGCGCCGTAATCATCACTCCAGGCACCGATACCGAGATCGTTGAAGCCGATATCGATGACCGTGGCATCCGCGGAGATCCGCGAGGTGGTCTTGCGGGTGATCGAGTCGACCGTGGTGGTCGCCTTCTCGGTGTCCTTCATATCGAGCAGCACCACGCAGTCGGCGCGCTCGAGGGCTTTGGTGCCGAACAGCGCCAGCGGATGCTGGTTCGGAAAGTTGAGGCGGTAGAAGTTGTCCTGCAGGCCGGCTCCGAGAAGTTCGGTGAGCTCGACGAGCTGGTCGAACGCTTGGGGG